>JAIRLY010000224.1 GCA_031259075.1 Dysgonamonadaceae bacterium
AAGATCAATTTGGCGGATGTACCGGACAATCCCGATCTTAACGGAGCATGGAGAGAGTTTCGGGTTAATCTTGCCGGAGAAAATTTGGCAGACGTATTTTTCATGGGTTTCCGTTTTGCGGCGACTGGAGGTAATCAAAATTCGGTTGTTTATTATATTGACGACGTAACTTATGGAAAAGAGTTTACAGCCATATCAGATCTAACAAAAAACGATAGAGTTTGGACGAAAAATCAAACGATTTATGTGAAATCTCACGCAAAAGGAGTGGTTGTTCTTTACGATACGATCGGAACGAAATTGGGAGAATATTCAATTGAAGCCGGCGATTCGGAATTGCACCCTGCTTTGAAACAAGGAATATACATTTTGAAAATACAACACGACGGTTATAGCGAAAGTTATAAAATCAGGAATTGATGAATTATTTCGTTCACAGGCATATACAATGTGTAAAATTAAAAAATTATTTTACTTTGACAACTGTTTCCTGCTCCGGATCAGAGCGGGCAAGCAACTGTTTTTATACCCTTATTCACTTGTTATCAGGTGAATAAGGACATTTTATTTTGAAAAAATACAAAAAAATTTAAGTTTTAGAAAGGTTTGGTTTTATGAAAAAGTTTTTCTTTACAAAGTGAAAAGAATTTCTCAAAAGTGTTTTTTTATTGTTTTTGTGGAGTGTCCCGTTTTTAGGGAATGCACAAAGGTTGCTAACGGAAGATTTTAATTATTCTACAGGCGATCTGTACGGACAGGGAGGCGAAGGTGTAGCCGGTTGGGTGAAATACAGCACTGACACAGAAGATTTCATCCAAGTTGTAAGTTCGTCGCTGACTTATTCCGGCTATCAAGATCAAGCCATTGGAAATGCCGTAGAATTAAAGACTACAACTTCCGGTCAGGATTTAAAGAAAAGGTTCAGCGATGAAGGAACAGGAAGTTCCAATATATATGTTTCTTTTTTGGCAGAAATTAAAAACGCAAAAGCTACAACAACTAATCCAACTTATTTCTTTTGTCTTGTAAGTAAAGGTACAACTTTTACGGATGGTTCGACGGGAAGTGGTGAATTTGCCAGAATATTTATTAAAGAAGGAGATAATACCAGCTTATTCAAAATTGGAGTATCTTGTAGTAATATTACTGTGGCTTATTGTGAGGATAATTACAATTTGAACGAAACTTATTTAATAGCCTTAAAATATGAAAAACTTTCTTCAACAAGCGATAAAGTTTCTTTATTCATAAATCCTGTTATAGGGACAATAGAACCCGATTCTAAGGCGGCTCAAACTACTACTTCGGGAAGTCTTGATCCTGCTAAGGGATTTGATGCTGTTGAATTAAGACAAGGGGCTTCTTCTAGTTTTTCTCGTTATTCTCCCAACGTCATCATCGACGCCATTCGTGTTTCGACCACTTGGGCCGGTTTATTTGACATTTGGAAAGGAACTTCGTCCGGCGATTGGAATACCACCGCTAATTGGGAAGCTGGCGTGCTTCCATCAACAACAAGTACTGCTCCATCCGTTATTATTCCTGCTGTAGCGTCTACCGCAGGTTATCCTACTTTGACAGCAGCGACTACCGTCCACGACATTACTTTCAAACACGGCGCTCAAATCGGCCGTCCCGATTTTTTAGATTACCAAAAAGCCTATTTCGAACTGGACTATACAAAAGACGGTATGACCAACCATTGGCACATGCTGTCCATGCCTTTGAAAGGGGTTGTTTCGGGAGATTTGGCATTCGGCGGCAAGCCTTCCGTTTTTTTGCGGAAATTTGATGCATCGGTTCCGGATAATGGCTCTTGGATGCAAGGTAACTGGTCGGCGTATCAGTCTTCCAATACTGTTCCATTTGCACCTGCAGAAGGTTTTATTTCATGGGTAAATGAAAGTGAGAATACAAATTTGGAGAAAATAGGCGGCATTTTAAAATTGCCCAATTTCGAAAATACGGATGTAAACGGTTATAATCTTGGAAATCCCTATCATGAGTATGATAAGGATAGTAAAAAAAGTACATTTTATTATTTTGATGAAAGCGGGGAATTGGACGATGACCCGGACGAATTAGAGAGAAGCGATTCTTATCGTTTTATTTTCGAAGAAGATGCAACCTATTCTTCTATCTCTTTTGGGAACGGCGGTTTCGCGCTCGTCGGCAATCCGTATCCTTCCAGTCTAGATTTTACTGCATTTTATACAGCTAATTTATCAGCTATCGCAAACAGCTATCAGATATGGACAGGAACCGGATTTGCTACTTATAACGGTACAGCAGGCGGTACTGCCGACAGCCCTGATCAATACATTGCCCCCATGCAATCTTTTATAGTCCGGAAAATTGAGAATGGAAACGGCAGTTTTACTCCGGTTTTTAATGCTGAGACGATGGCGGTAGCGCGTCCAACCAATTCAACTTCACAGTTGCGGGCGTCGGAAAACATTGCGGATAAGTTGGAGATTACCGCCTCTTACGGCAACAAGGCGACTCATACATGGGTGGCCAATCGCGAAGGCGGTTCTTCTACATTCGGCAACAAAGATTCGCGGAAATTGATGCTGGGCATCAGTAGCGTCCCCGAAGTCTACACCATTAAGGAAAGCGAAAACGGCAAAACGGGCGTGAGCGTTAATATCATCAACACGGATAACATACTCATACCGCTTGCATTGGCTACTTCTCACGAAGGCGAAACAAGCTTTATCTTCAAAGGAATGGATGCCTACAATGCACAAATCACGCTGATCGACCGTGCGGAAAATAACAAGCGAATCCCGCTTACCGGAAATTCGTTCGAATATAAATTCAATTATGTTCCCAAGAGAATAAACGACCGGATCGTAGCCGACGAAGACCGTTTTGTCCTCGAATTAACTCCGGCCCATGCGACGGGTTTAAACGCTCCGACGGAGCAAACGTTGGTTTACAGTAAAGATAAAACCATTCATCTGGTCAATTCTTCTGCCGGCAGCATCAAGCAAGTCTTTATATATAACGCACAAGGCCGCATGATGTATGCGAATGGAAATGTCGTTGCCTCTTCTTATAAGATCGACGCCGGTAATCTGCCCGAAATCTGTATCGTGAAGATAGTAACGGACAAAGGCGTTAAAAACGTCAAAGTATTAGTTAAATGAATGGATTAATAAAAAATTATATACGTATGAAACCGGTAAAATTTAAAACATGGATAGCGGCAGCAGGAATGATCTTTTTATTCACCGTTGCAGCAGAAGCCGCTTCAGACTTCGATAAGGAAAATGGAATAAGGCAACATAAATTCGGCGATTCTTTTTCAAGAATAAATAACAATGAATTTCAAGGCGGTCTGCGCAACGACGACGGCACTTTCAACCCAAACGACGAAGAAGATGCGATTGAAGTCGGCAGGAGAAACGGTTCTGTCGGCGACGCTATAGGGCTGATTTCAGGCCTTGGCTTGATTTACGGCGTTTATGCCGGAAAACGACGGCGATCGACTGTCGTCGATTGATCGGTTATGAAGAGAGGACAGTTGACGGCAAAGCCGGCGGCTATCTTCTCTTTTCCTTTTCTTTCAACCAATTGATTTTTGCACCAACTGCGCCAAATCTTCGGCCTCTTCCTGCGTAGGCGCTTCCGTATAAATTCGTATAATCGGTTCCGTATTCGATTTCCGAAAATGTACCCAGCGGTCGGGAAAATCGACTTTTACTCCGTCGATCGTATTTACCGGATAGGCGGCGTACTTCTTTTTGACAGAATTTAAAAGAGCGTCAATATCCGTATCGGGCGTTAAATCCAATCGTTGCTTAGCCATAAAATAGCTGGGGTAAGTAGCGCGCAATTCGCTCGTTTTTCGTCCGGATTTAGCTAAATGCGTTAAAAACAAACCTATTCCAACCAAAGCGTCACGACCATAGTGCGATTCGGGATAGATGACTCCGCCGTTTCCTTCCCCGCCGATTACGGCATGGGTTTCTTTCATCTTTTCCACTACGTTCACCTCTCCCACCGCAGAAGCGGTGTAAGTATGTCCGTATTTTTCAGTCACATCACGCAATGCGCGGGTCGAACTCATATTGGAAACCGTATTTCCCGGCGTGTGCGACAAAACATAATCGGCTACCGAAACCAGCGTATATTCTTCGCCGAACATATCTCCCGTTTCCGTAACGATGGCCAAACGATCTACATCCGGATCAACGACAAAGCCTACATCCGCTTTCTGTTTTTTCACTACCTCTGCAATTTCGGTCAAATGTTGAGGCAACGGTTCGGGATTATGCGCAAAATTTCCCGTCGGCTCGGTATTCAATTCAATAATCCGTTTGACTCCCAGTGCATTCAACAATTCGGGAATTACAATACCGCCTACCGAATTGACGGCGTCGATTGCTACGGTAAAATTTGCATTCCGAATGGCTTCTACATCTACTAATTTTAAAGCCAATACCTGATCGATATGCTTTTTTGCATAGGAATTATCCGTTTTTAATTTCCCTAATTTATCTACTTCGGCAAAGACGAACGATTCATTTCCGGCTATCCGGAGAATTTCATTACCTTCTTCCGCATTTAGAAATTCCCCTTTTTCATTCAGCAGTTTCAAAGCATTCCATTGTTTCGGATTATGAGACGCCGTAAGAATGATGCCGCCCGCCGCATTTTCCATAATAACGGCTAATTCGGTGGTAGGAGTTGTTGCCATGCCAATATCTACAACATCTAATCCCATCCCTAATAAGGCGCCGATTACTACATCGCGTACCATTTCACCGGATATACGAGCATCTCGTCCTACTATTATCGTTTTAGAAGGATGTTTTTTAGATTGAATAAGCGTTGCATACGCAGCCGTAAATTTCAGAATATCAAGAGGAGAAAGACCCTCTCCTGCTTTTCCGCCAATCGTACCACGAATACCGGAAATAGATTTGATTAACGACATGTTACAAATTGCTGTTTTATCTTTTTGTATAATTAAGAAAATATCCGGTTGATCGCCGAATGTATAATTTGTTAATAAAAAGCGGTATATGTCAGATTTTTATAAAAGACGACATTAAAATTAGTATTATCGGATGAAGTTCCCAAAGAAGAGGGAATAATCAGGTCAACAACCGCTTTTTCTCCTACATAAGCCAGAGGAATAGCCCATCCGTTACACGATAAATCGATGGAACTTTTTCCATAACTACCCTGTTGTCCGTAAATAAATTCCATAGGATATAAATCGGGATATGGAATTTTTATATCTTCCAAACTTGTTCCGGATACAAAATCTTTAATGTAGTAGAAATATTCAAAACGAACCAGCACTTGATCTTCTAATGGCTTTACCCGGACATTATTACCTCGATCCGTTACATGCATATATAATCCCTCACTTGTTTTGAAAAATTCTTTTTCCTTAAAAATGCTGTCTTTCGGATAGGATTTCAAAACGATAATCCCCTCTCTTTCAATATATCTTTCAATATCTCTTCTTTCTTCTCTCAAATATTCTTGCAGACTTTTTTGATTATCACATGCGATGCTTGCTATCGCAAGAACAATAATCGACACAATAAAAATTATACTTTTTTTCATCTTCAATGAGATTATTTTGGTAACTACATACTTAATAAGATCACAATTCGAATGCAAAGGTAGTGAATTTTTTCAAAATCCCCCCCTCTCTTTCAGAATTTTACGAAAAAGCGAACTTAAATGGGTAACGACATAGAAACGAGCGAAGTGCGCTTGTTTGCTACGTTTTGCATTGTTTCAAATAACTCATTGCAAAGATACAAACATTATTTCAATAAACCTAATTATACTGTATTTCTTCCAATATTTGTATTACATTCAAAAAACTGTCCTTAACCGATTCTTCGTCAGGAATTTCTCCGTATGATAATTGCGTCAATTCATTCTGGTAAACAAAGCGGATTTTTTTCCATATCGAAGGAAAATCTGTTATCAACGGCGAATCGGCAATACGCTTGCTTTGCCAACCTGTCGGTTCATCAAAAGCCTGTTGGTCGTGAATGAGCAAATCGGATAAGTCTTTTTGAAAATCGGTAAACTGAATATACTCCGTACATTCGGCATCATTTGCCAAATAATACAAATCGTAAAAATGGCGTATTTTTGAGGAAATCGCTTTCGTTACATCTTCGGCAAACGAAAAACGAAGCAACGATACCAACTTTTCAACCATTGTTCGACGTTTGTCTAATATGTTTAACGCAAACGGCTCTAACCCATACGTTTTTATTGCTTCCTGTTGATTCGTAACGTTGAGATAATCTGTGATAAATGAAGTTATTTCCTGTTTTATAAATGGATAAGGATTTTCAAAAGCATTGATTTCGACAATGATTCGCTTGGATGTATTGGCTATATTCGTAACTATGGAAGGGTACGAAAACAGCGATTTGCGATACATAGACCCTTTGCTCGTTATTAGCGGTTCAACTATTTCCGTCAGTTCTGCCGTTATTTCTTTTTCAATGGCTCGAATTTTTGTTTTCAGGGCATTCCCGCTTAAATTCTCGTTAATCATAGCCAAATCAATGTCTTCCGAAAAACGATTGATGAGCCGGTAACCTTTCGTAAGCGAAGTTCCGCCCTTGAAAACGGCGTTTTCTTTGTTTGCCGACTGCGATAATCGGCACAATATCAATGTTATCCAATAATCTTTTTCGATAAAACCTGTTGCGATTCTGAAATGATTAGCCGACAGTTTTACAAGTTCGATAAAATCCTCTGTATGTTGATGTAAGTTCATTTTAAATTCCATTTTTTTTGATTAGACAATACGGCATTTGATATTCCGAGTTTATAACTCGTCATTGGATTCAGCAGTTTGAAAAGTGCCGCCGTATCTTCGTCCGGATTGAGCGTTTCGAGCATTGCGCCCAGCAACGCAATCGTTTGAGGGGTGTATTTGAGTGCCAGTCGCTTAATTTTTTTCCTTTGGCTGTCGTCTAACTGCGCCAACAGATAAAGCAGTCGCTGACAGGATACGTCGGGCATTGCATCGGGTATGATTTTGAAAAAGCGCAGACAGTCAAGCAGTTTCAGCAGCGATATATTTTCCTTTGTAATCGTATTTCGCTGTTTAACAAAACTGATTTTGTATGCACCGCGTGTCAATCCCTTCTTTTCGTCGTAAGTCCCAATTTGCAGGGCAAAAGGCACCTGCGTAGTCAGCCCCAACTCGTTGAAAGCCGTATAACCTGTCAGATAGCCAATCAACCTGCCGCCTTTAACCAGCAAATCCTTAACCGTTTCGTAATCGTCCGGCGGAAGTTCGCCAAACTTGCCTGTCTTTGGTTTGTAGAAACGCCCTTTCGACAGTTTGCGCAACAAGCCCT
>JAIRLY010000247.1 GCA_031259075.1 Dysgonamonadaceae bacterium
GCTATCGCCAGTTGCTGGATGAAATTATTGAACGGATGGAAAAACTCAATGATTTGACAAAGGCTCCAACTCCCGGATTCAGTACCGGCCTTTTTTCTCGAATCAACGCATCACAAAAAGACGTAAACTCATTCAGTATCTTTTCCATTGCTTTTAATTTATTTTGTATCTTTGTGAATTATAATTCAATCAATTAACATTATATGAATACGTTCGTTTTAACAGTTTCAATCATATCAATGATTATATCGGCCACTGCCGTTGTGATTGTCGAGATAAGAAGAAAGAGGGATTAAAATTCCAGTATCTGCTCTCTTGTATTATCTTTCCTGTAATCATCATCCCAAATAAATTTTATTTTCGGGAGAGGATTTATTTTGCCTGCTCAATATGATTACAGTTTTCCATAAAAACTTGTATATCCGTCGGATGTCAGACGTTCCATATTGATGTTTTCCGAGTAGGGCATAAAAGAAACGTGAAGCATAATTTCCTTTTTGTTAAATTCTTTTTCTATTTCCCACGATTTTTCATATATGACCTTTGCTCTGTTGTCATCGGAATATATATCTTTGTTGAACTTATCGTAATGGATTCCATCTTACATATTTTTATGGTGCAAATTTATATATAATAATTGGAATTTAATTTTCATCAGTGAATCTCGTCCTGAATATATTTGAAACAGTCAATTTCTTTCATCCTGTTTTTAAATCGTAATACATTAACCGCGTATTTTCGCTTTCGTCCTTTGAGGATATATATTGAAATTCGTTTTTGAGGTAAAAGCTTAATGCCGTACTGTAGGCGTCAACGGTTAAGAAACGGCATCCCGTATCTGTTTTTTGTATCAACATTTGCTTTATTCCGTCTAATATGAACCTGCCCAATCCCTGTCGTTTAAAATGCATTGAAACAGCAAGGCGGCCTAATTTTACCGCTGGATAATTCTGTCTTCGTTTCGGATTGGGTATTTTGTTTTTACGGTTAAAACGATTCCACAATAACCTCTCATTTCCTTGACCCGTGTCAAACGTAACTTTGTCGTTCAGTAAGCAATAATATGCAATAATTTGCTTCTTGTAAAGTAGTATATAAGTCACTGCCATGCGTTCGTCAAAATAGCGCAAAGCGTCATCTTTCAAAAAAGCGTTCAAGTCCGTATTTCCACAATCGAACGTGTCCGTTTCAATATCGGGTTCTATTTTTACAACGCGTATCTGTAAATAGTCCATCAAGGCAAAGGAAACTGTGCTATTTTCTTAAAGATTGCATAATTCCTTTCCATCTCCGCCTTGCGTTCGGGAGAAAGAGGTTTAAGTTCTTTCATGCGACGCTCGAAGCGCCGGGCATCTTCCCCGTATAATACAGGGGTTTCTTTTATCGGTCGTGCCATGGTTATCTGTCTTTATATTTATGGTGCAAATTTATATATAATAATTGGAATTAAATTTTAATCTTAAGAAAAAAAATAGTTTATTCTTTGTTTATCACAGGCATTTTTATAAAATGCCTGTATACTATCGAAAATATTTATTTTCTACGTTTATTCCTTTTAATAACCCTGTTTATATTAGAGATTTGTTATTTCATCCCATTTTACCGGATTTCTCCCTGTTGCAATTTTCGCAAAGCAACTGTAAATTTCGATACGTATTGGAACCGCCCTTGTAAACAGGGATTATGTGATCAAAGAACAAGAGACGACATGATTTAGCAACTGTTAAAAAACGAAATTCAAACACTGGGAAACGTAATCTTTAAATGCATGGTCGTTCACATCTTTGTGTGAATCGGTTATACTCAACTTGACGTACCGCAAAAAGGAATAGATTACTCGTATTATTACGAAGAAAATTGAAATCATTTGAAGAAAAACATTTTTTAAACAAGGACCTGAAGATATTAGATAAGTTTGTGTCTTTGTTAAAAATCGTCAAGAATATTTCTATTTTATTTGTATATATCTCATATTTCTGTTAATTTTGCACCTTATGAAACCTGTTTTTTCAATAATAATACTCTTTTTTTTTCTTCACTTAGGACTATACGCTCAGTCTCCTAAGAGAGAAATGCGAGCTGTTTGGTTAACGAGTTATTACGCGCTGGATTGGCCCAGCAAACCGTTTAAAAATTCAGAAGACATTAATAATCAACAAGAAGAATTGATCGATATTCTGGATAAACTGAAAGATGCTAATTTTAATACCGTGTTCCTCCAAACTCGTTTGAGGGGAGATGTTATTTATAATTCGCAAATTGAAACGGTTAGCCCGTATATTCAGGTTGTGAAAAACACTTGGTCGAAATACGATCCGTTGGCCTTTGCTGTTTCCGAATGTCATAAAAGAGGATTGGAATGTCACGCATGGTTTGTGACATATCCTTTGGGACCTGAAAAAATTAAAGGGAAAGAAAATAATTCCCCTACGATAAAAAAGCTTAAAAATAAAATAAAACGCCACAAAGGAGAGTTTTATATGGATCCGGGCGATCCGGAAACCAATGTTTACCTTATCTCTATCATCAGAGAAATTGTTGAAAATTATGATATAGACGGTATTCATATAGATTATATCCGTTATCCGGATAATAAATTTCCCGATCATACAACTTATAAACGTTACGGGAAAAGAGAAAATAAGGAAGATTGGCGACGAAAAAATATCAATCGTTTCGTATCTGAAGTGTACGAAACGGTGAAAAGTAAAAAACCTTGGGTGCAAGTAAGCAGTTCGGTGGTAGGGATATATACAAAAATTCAGAATAGCGGGAAACAAAATTATTTGACGGCTTATCATAATGTGTCTCAAGATCCTATAAAATGGTTGCAAGAGGGAAAACACGATTTTGTTGTTCCAATGATGTATTATGCAAATGATTTGTTTTTCTCTTCTGTTTTGGATTGGAAAAATCGAAATAAAGAACGATATATCGTTCCGGGATTAGGTGTTTATCTGTTAGACGAGGAGAAAACCAATTGGAACGTAAATAAAATAAAAGAACAAATCAGGTATTCGCGCGAAAATCAAATGAATGGAAATGCTTTTTTTCGCGCTCGTTATTTGTCTAATAATAAAAAAGGAATTTTAAATGAAATAAAAGACAATTTTTACCAATATCCGGCATTACTTCCTCCTTTAACTTGGTTGGATACCATTCAGCCGTCGCCTCCTGTAGATCTCAAAGCGATGATTACAGGTATGTATCTGTTTTTAAGTTGGGAATTGACCAAACAACCGGATGATAAAAAAGTTTCCTGTAATGTTTACCGTTCGGAAACTTGGCCTGTTGATATAAATTCCGTTGAAAACTTGGTAGCGGCTCATGTTTCCAACCGTACGATTTTTATTCCGCTAAACGATCCGGAAGAAACCGGATATTATTATGTCGTCACTTCATACGACAGATATCATAACGAAAGTATAGCCTCGCATCCGGTTTATTTTGTGTCAAGTAATTTGAAACGATGATGCAAAATAACCCTTAAGTTTGCAAAGAAAAATCGGAGGTTAAATATATTCTTTTTCTAAAAATTTAAAGACAAAAGAAAAGTGCAAAAGAAGAATAGAATTCACATCTTAATTTATGTGAAGTAGCGGATATAAACGCCCTTTACGAGAGCATTTGTCAACATGACACATAAATTAAGATGGGTTTACCCTAAAATAAATGGTCAATTATCTTTGTTTATTTCATTTTTTTTTGTAACTTGCGCCGAAAGCGTTCAAATAATGAAAAAAGAGAAATTTCACATCGAATACATTTTTGAAAAAATATCACAAAACAGTCTTTGGAATCGTTTGGCTACTCCAAACGGTTTGGCAGAATGGTTTGCAGACAGCGTAACAAATGAAGGTAAAATATTTTCTTTTTATTGGGAAGATTATCTTTCCGAAGCGGAACTTATTGAAATAAATCCTCCTTTTTATGTCCGTTTTCGTTGGTTGGAAGAAGATACCGCTACTTATTTTGAATTTAAACTTCATAAAGTAGAATTAATCGGCAGTTTAATGCTCGAAATAACGGATTTCGCCGAAGAAGACGAAAAAGAAGAAGCCATTATCCTCTGGAACACTCAAATAAAAACGTTAAAGAGGAAAGTAGGACTTTGAATAGAATTATCTCAATTGCACCAAAAAGAGACAATTACTCCTGCGGTATACGATAAAATCCTATAACGCAAGAGAAAGTGTATTTGCCTTAATTTTCTTATCCCCGCATTTTCATTTTCCGTCGGAAAATCCTAACTTTGCAGTTCATAAAAGCAAAAATTTCTATAAACCGAATAAATTTATAAAAAATGGTAAGTTACAAAGAATTAGGCTTAGTAAACAGCCGCGAAATGTTTAAAAAAGCATTTGAAGGAAAATACGCGATTCCTGCATTCAACTTCAATAATATGGAACAAATGCAGGCTATCGTTCAGGCATGTGTAGAAGAAAATTCTCCGGTTATTCTTCAGGTATCAAGCGGCGCTCGCAAATACGCAAATCAAACCATTCTACGTTATATGGCGCAAGGAGCGGTAGAATATGCAAAAGAATTAGGGAAAAATATTCCCATTGTTCTTCATCTCGATCATGGCGATACATTCGAACTTTGTAAGAGTTGTATAGATTATGGCTTTTCTTCCGTGATGATCGACGGTTCGCATCATTCCTATAACGATAATGTCGAATTAACGCGTAAGGTAGTAGCATACGCCCATCAATTCGATGTGACGGTGGAAGGCGAATTAGGCGTTTTGGCCGGTATCGAAGATGACGTTGTAGCCGAGCATCATACCTACACTCAACCGGAAGAAGTGGAAGACTTTGTATCTAAAACGGGGGTTGATTCTCTGGCTATTTCCATCGGCACTTCTCACGGTGCGAATAAATTTAAACCGGAACAATGTACGCGTAATGCAGAGGGCATTTTAGTGCCTCCACCCTTGCGTTTTGATATTCTGGAAGCGATCGAAAAACGAATCCCCGGCTTTCCAATCGTATTACACGGTTCTTCTTCTGTTCCTCAAAAATACGTGGAAATCATCAATAAATACGGTGGCCAATTGAAAGATGCGATTGGTATTCCCGAAGAAGAATTGCGCCGCGCCTCCAAATCGGCTGTTTGTAAAATTAATATCGACTCTGACGGACGTCTGGCAATGACGGCTGCTATTCGTGAAAATTTTAGTTTGCACCCCGAATGGTTCGATCCTCGCCAGTATTTGTCGCCGGCCCGCGAATGGTTGAAAGAACTATACAAACACAAAGTAGTTCATGTATTAGGTTCAGCGGGAAAAGCATGAAAAATCACGAAAAACCGGCGAGGCTCTCCACTTCGCCGGTTTTTCGTATCCCTCCATCGCTTTGTCTCTACGAGAGCGTGTAACAATCAGAATACAACTCCCCTCGACCTTATATTCTCCGGTCCTCATTTGTCCGGAAATAAACGGTACTATCAGTTGCTGAAAAATCTCGTGAAGGATGCATGTTGTAGGTAGAAAGAATGTAGGAAATGAGAAAAACCTTATTTTTTTACCTCATTTTTCTTCAAAAAAACAACCTGAGTAGTTACGTCTTATTATCAGTCAAAAAAACACTCAATAACAAAGAATATCGTCGTACAGTTCTTTCAGCCGTTTTCGAAGGTGTATAACAGCATAATGCTTGCGGGATAGTAAAGTATTGACGGGAACTCCTGTAATTTTTGCTACTTCCTTTGCAGGCAATCCGTCCATTTCCATCAATTCGAATGCATTCCTTTGTTCGGGAGGCAATTCGGAAAGGGCTATTTCAAGTTCTTGCCACACCAGAGACCTCAAATATGCTGTTTCGGGCATTGTCTGCTCGCTTTTGCTACCAAAGATGATTTCGGACGGATCTTCCAACAAAAAGCCGTCGTCGTCGTACCGGAATACAGGAAATTCTTCCTCCTGTTTCTTTTTACCTTTGTTTATAATCGTGTTTCGTGCTACGCGGTATAACCATGCTTCAACCTGTTCAATCGGATTCATGGTAGTGTCGATCGTTTTCACCAACTGATAAAAAACGTCTTGTAGAACATCTTCCACATCTTCCTTATTATTAATCCGTTTACGAATGAAAGACTTCAATTGCGGTTGATATTCTACAATCAGTTTTTCGAGATTATCTTTGTTTGCTTTCGCCACGTCAATCTTTCTTTTCGGATTCTCCCTCTTTATCAAAAAAATGAGGATTAAAATGTCCAAAACCATGACCGAAATGCCGGTGGCGGATAAATTCCTCACGCTCTTCGGGCGTCATTTTGAGCCATTTTTCGTGGATGCGGCGTTTGTGAAAATGACGACCTCCGAAAGCAAATATTTTTCCGCTACCGCCAAAACCGCCAAATAAAATGCGGCACAGCGCAAACAAACCCAACGCCTGCCAGAGATTAATGGCTGCCCAGCCCCAAATAACCGGCATCAACCAATTCCACAACAACATGACAAGCGCTCCAATACCCACAATGATTACCACCCCTAACAATAGATGCCAAATAAAATGCAATGTTTTCATTCTGAAACTGTTTTTAATTATTATTGACTACTTTGACTAATCGAATCGCTTTCTCCGGACAACATACAATACATTTGCCGCATTGAGAGCAGTGTTCTTGACGACAGGCCGTTGCATAGACTTTACCGTCGACGGAAACCGTACTCAATACGTGATGCCGGCATACTTTTGTGCAACGTTTGCATCCGGTACATGCTCCCGAAACAACGTATATCATTTCGCCGGATTGCCGTGTTTCCCACCATTCTTTCCAAGAACTAATTACTTTGCGCCACATAATAGATTTATTTTATACATATTTTCTATTTATGCAGACAAATGAGAACAAAAAATATTTTACGAAACTACAAAAAATATTACGCTTGCCTTCCAAAATTAACCCTTATTAGCAGCTATTGTTTTTTGGTTTACAGGAATAAAAATAAACTGAAAGCCATCACAGCCATGCCCAGTACTACTCCTGTAATGGAGAGATGATGCTTTCCGTATTTTTCTGCACCGGGCAACAGTTCGTCTAAAGAAATAAAAACCATGATTCCGGATACTGCGGCTAAGATCAGCCCATTTAGTGAAGGATTCCAGAATTTCATTAAAAAGAAGAAGCCTAATAGCGCGCCGGTCGGTTCGGCTAAACCGGATAAGAAAGAATACCAGAAAGCTTTTTTACGATTGCCGGTAGAATGATAAATGGGAACAGCTACTGCTATTCCTTCCGGAATATTATGTATGGCAATGGCTACCGTAATGGGAATGGCTACATCTAACGATGCTAAAGCAGAGGTAAAGGTGGCTATCCCTTCCGGAAAGTTGTGTACGGCAATGGATATGGCAACTAAGATTCCGGTTCGTTTCAACTGTCCGGGATCATTCATTTCTTCTACTCCGTGAACTTCGTGGGGATTGATTTGTTTGGGTATAAGAAAGTCTATCAGATTGATAAAGATGATTCCGGAAAAAAAAGCCAGAATCAAATAGAATGTTCCCAATTTATCTCCATAGACGCCGGATAATTCGCTCAATCCTTGCGGCATCATTTCCATGAAAGATACGTAGAGCATAATCCCTGCCGAAAATCCCAAGGAAAAACTCAGAAAATTTTTGTTGGTTTTCCGGGCCAACAAAGCAATCAAACTCCCGATGCCTGTTGATAAACCGGCAATAGCCGTCAGCAAAAAAGCAAACAGGATTTGATCGTTTGTTAGCATTTGTTTCTTATTTTCATTCTTTTACGAGCACTTTTCGCGGATGATTATTAATCTTAATAATATACATTCCCGGAGAAGCGGCATGAAAAGATTCCCAATATCCCGTACATTGATTTTTATAAAGCGTTCTTCCTTGCAGATCTAAAACAGCGACCGTATTGTTCGGACTATATGCTCTGTAAATAATCTCGTTTCCTTGTATACATAAATCGGGATAATTAGCCCCGACAGGAACAATTGCTGCATGTTCGGTACATACCCCTTTGATAGAAACCATTGTGCTGCCGCTTATTCCTCCATCCTGAATAATAATGGAAGCATTGTGTTCGCCGTATTCTGTGGGATTATAAGAAATTTTCAAAGCATATCCTTCTTCCGAATTTACAAGAACAGCCGGAACAGATTCTGCCGAGAGGTTGAAATAATCTTTTCCGGTTCCCCACAACACAATTGTCAAATTCCCCGTTAAATTAATTCCTTTTAATAAAAGCGTATTTTCTACCAGCGAGTTTTTTTGTATTTCTCCGAAATAAATTTCACTGAGATTGACGGGACTTATTAAAGCCGGATCTTTCAAGATAAGATCTTCCGGCACCTTGAAAGCTTCATCGGTTTTATTTCCCCAGATATATTCCGCCAATTCGGGGAAGTCGATAAAGGGATTACGGTTGTTTTGATAGATATAAACCTCTTCATTCCGTATTCGTTCTTTATTTCCGACAGGATCGGCCCGATGCCATTTCAGCAACATGTCTTTTGCCCAAGATTTGAGAACCGGATAAGTTTCATTGTTAAACATATTCAAACCGTCGCTTCTCCATTGTTGGGCGTAGTTTTCGTAACAAGTGACCATGTATAAATAAGTACGGGCAAAATCGCCTTTGTATTCGTCGGCCGGTTCAAAAGCATTTGCTGACGGCGAACCGCTGTAATTATACGTATTTTTTCCTACTTTAGAAACACCATTGTTAAACGAAGGGCTATTTATTTCGCCTAATATGTAATTCGATTTTTTCCCGTTGGCTTCGTCGTCGGAAGGATAAAGATGATTTAGATCAGAATAAGCTGCATAATTCTCGACTTGACCGGAAGTTGCCCACCAGCTTTTAGGCAGTGAATGTTCCCTGTTCATTCCGGAAACACTTCCGCCTTCAGTAGAATATCGACGAACAATATTCGAATACATGTCCCAGACCGTAATACCGTCGTCTTTCACATCCGTAGTTCTGAAATAATACCATAAACTGTTATAACTTAAAACAGTGTGATTTTTGAGAATTTGATGGAGAGCCGTTTTTAATTCTCTTTCCTGCTTACTGTCAATCGTATTGTAATAACCCTGCGGAATTTGAGAAAATAGAGAAAATGAAAAAAAAGAAAGAAATGAAGACAATATAAGAAATCTTAGAGATTTTTTAATTTTCACAGTTCTACTTTTTATTTTTTTTACTTCTTTTATCATCTTCATTTCTTTCGTTTTTTATTATTTATTAATTATTTTAAATATTTCCGAGTTTACTTTTACAATATATACTCCTTTTGCAGGAAGTGTAAATTCGGTCGCGTTGGCGCTTTCAATTTGTTTTCCTGTGAGGTCAAAGATAGTTATTTTTGCATTTACATCCGCATTTTTCACAAATAAATTGTTGTACTGCGTATACAAATAAACAGGAGAATTTACGGTATGAAAGCCATCCGGCCTGTAATCGGTAATCAGGATGTCGTCGATATTGATTGAACTTCTTCCGCTTCCCTCTTTTGTAATCTTAATACGGATATTTCCACTCACATTTGCGTCGAAAGCAATTTGGGTCAATTCGGACGGAACTTCTTCTACCTCTGCTGTGAAAGCATCCCAAGTTTCGCCTCCGTTATTTGAAACTTCTAAAGTATAAGCGCCGCCTGTATGATTGCTGTACATTCCGTGATACAACGATATTTGACCGGCTCCGTTTGCTTTATCTTCTTTCATCGCAATGTAATGATGCACTTCCGGATTATCCGTATTCGGATCTCTCAAACGAAGCGCCGCCAGTCCGTGTTTCTTGTCGTTGTCGTCGTCGTTTCTAACTAACCCAAAAACTTCCCACAAGGCGGCTGTCCCTTGATAATCGCCTGCCGGATAACTATTTTTTGTTGTTTCCGTTTCAAACGTTTCCATCCATACGCCGGCAGGAAGAGCATTCGAATAGGAGATCTTATATGTTTTCACATCTCCGTTTTCAGCGGTTACGGTAATCGTTGCGGTTCCCGGAACAAATTCCGGTTCATCAAGAGCAACAGTTGCTTTTGAGTCTTCCACTTCACAAGTAATGCTTGGCGCTTCCGTATCGTTTTCCGGTAAAACTACCGAATAAACCAAAACAGCCGGATCGAAAACGGGATTCAATGTTCCTTTACTTACCGATAGCGATTTCAGGTTGTTGTTCGAACTTAACTCGACAACAGTACCTTCTGTAATTTGGATGTTATCCAGGCGATAACCATAACCGGAAGGATTGCTTTCCTTCGTTGCATAAAAAGTAATTTCAAGATTTTCAGCGACCGGAATACCTTCCAAATTGGTTACTTGAACGTATTTGTTTTGTTCCGGAATCTCAATGGATGGAACGGTAATCGAAATTTCTTCGCTCGTTGCCAAATCTTTTACTTTGATAAATATTGCATTGGCATTAGCATTGGCTTTATTACAAGCAATATCGAAAGATAATTTTAAATTGGCGGCGTTTGCCGTATTGATACCGCTAATAATCAAATTTTTTTCTGAATTTGCAGCGAACCAAACGTGTGAATTAAGCGTAGCAGTTGCACGGACATCTGCATTTCCATCAAAAGTAACCGGCGCCGGATTGTCCCAACCGGCATATTCGGCAGGTGTCGGATGCGTTTCTCCGGTTGGAGCCGATTCTCCGCAGGTTTCAAAAAATATTCGTCCTTCTACCGTTTCTTCAATAGAGAACGTAATCGTATACGTTTGAGCCGTAACACCATCTTCGGCTACGACAGGGAATACTGCCCGGTTGGCTGTTCCGTCGACAATTCCGCTTATCGTAGGCAGAATTTCACCTTCGTTATTAATTGTTGCATTTTCGTGGTTCGTTTCCGCCACAATAACCGGTACTTCTGTCGTTCCTTCCGCAAGTTTATACGTATAATCGTAAGTATTGGGTTTAAGGATATTCAATCCGCCTACTGTCAACGATTTTAGCGTAGCGTCGTTGCTTAATGTCGGCTCGCCGGAACCATTTTGAGAAATAACTACATCATCTAAAAAGAAACGGCCTTTTGAAGCAATGTTGCCTTCAAATTTAATTTTCGATGTTGCTGTTCCTCCTGATAAATCAACAGAATAATTGGAAAAAGTATAAGCTGTTGTATTTCCCATATTGGATGCAGTATAAACTATAGCATCGTCAAGATACACTTTCAAATCGGTAGCATCTCCATTCCACGCCATCGCTTTAAAAGTTAAATTAAAATTGCCTCCATTGGCTGAAAGATTTATTTCCGGTGTTTGTATCCACCCAAGGGCGTTACTTGTTCCCATCTTTGCCGTTCCACCGGCTTGATATATTTTAGAACCTGTCCACCCCGAAAGAGTAGTGTAAGTGTCTAACGTAGTAGTAATATCAGAACTACTAGCTCCACCATCAGGCGTTCCTGCCGTAAATTTTGAAAAATCTTCTTCAAAAATATTTTCCGCGTTCACATTCACGATGCCCACTACAAGGTATAAAAGAAAAAATAAAGTAAACAACCTTCTCATGATTTTTTTAATTTTTAATGTGTTTGTAATATTTTTACGAGGTTGTCCGAAATTTTTTTTCGGACAACCTTAATTTATATATAATCATTTATTGTAGAATAAAATCTGCCGTTTCACCGGCGGAATCCCTCAAACCTGCTTTACCGAAATAAGTCCGCAGCACACCTTTTACAATAAGCGTTTTTCCGTAATTATCCGGATTATCCACTAAATTAACTTGCGTACGTAAAGGTTTTCCTGCCGGTAAGTTCGTGATGATACATTTATCAATATTCGTTTCGGAAGGAGAATCGGCAATAATAACATTGGTTGCACTGTCCCAGCCGGAAGTTACACCGATTTTGTAATCGCCTGCACCTGTAATAGCAGTTACTCCATTATTGACTGCGCCTACAATATAACCTTTCGTCCAGGATTGAGTGGAAGTGCCTTGATTGGCTATTCCTTGCGTAACCGAATACGGATCACCGGAAGAAGAACCGGATCCGGTTCCCGGATTAGGATCTGTTCCGCCGCCTTCATATTTATATTCTTGCAAATTTTTGATTCCGGGCATATTGTTATATGTTTCAAAAGAACCTTTCACTTTTATTTGTTTCTTTAGAATATCCGGGTTATTCATCGGACTGAGTACATCGCGCATGTTCGTCGAAACTTGAACACATACTACATTCTCAACACTGGTTTCACTGGGGTTATCGGCCAACAATAAATTTACGTTACTGTAAAATGGAGGCTCAAACTTGGCAAAGTTGTTCGGATACAGATCGTTTCCATTAGCATCCTTTCCTTCCCAAATACCCACAACGTAGCCTTTCGCCCATAGAAAATTGGTATTATCTTTCGTTCCCTGTTTTCCCTTTACCTCTGCTACGCTGTAAGGAGCGTTTTCGCTACCATCGTTTTGTCCGCCCTGTGTACCAAATTCAAATTCGGAACCGGTTCCTTTATCCACAATCAATCCGGCAATACCGAACTGTTTTTCCAATTTTCCGGTTACTTTCAATTTTTTACCCAGATTGTCGGCCTGATCTGCTAAATTGACATTTGTTCGTATCTCCGAATTTTCCGGTAAATTGACAATCACTACTTTTTGATAATCTTTTATATCAGCCGATTCTGCCAATACTACCGTATTGTTCATAAAAGGCGCTTCAAATGAAATACCATCGTTCCCTTTTACCGGATTCGCTTCAGTAATACCCGGCTTTACGCTTCCTACAATGTATCCTTCGATCCATCCGGAAGTATTTCCGGTTTGATTTTCCAATACATAAGGAACAGACCACGGAAGTTCCTTGCTACCATCTTCCTGAACTACTCCAAAACGGGTAGGCGAACAATCCAACGAATCACGGAATGTGATTTGATTTGTATTATTATATACTGATAAAATACCGGTCACACTACCTGTTCCTGCCGGCATAATACGAGATGAAAAATTAGAGGCGCTGCTGTTTCTGACTGTTAAGGTAGCGCTGGAAGTAGCTGACAATAACACTTTACTTTCGGTTTGAACCTTGTTATTTGCACCCGGAACTGCAAAAGGCTCCTCTCCTCCTTTTTCAAAACGCACATTATATACCGTAATTAATGTTCCTATATCGGAAGCAGAGATTTCATCAATCCGGTTGAATTTTTTCGGTATTACCTTATCGGGAGCAGGATAACCATTCAAATGAGCTTTTTCTTTGAAAAGTTCCCAAGTC
Organism: Dysgonamonadaceae bacterium; assembly: GCA_031259075.1. Classification (GTDB taxonomy): domain Bacteria; phylum Bacteroidota; class Bacteroidia; order Bacteroidales; family Azobacteroidaceae; genus Azobacteroides. The sequence goes on from JAIRLY010000247.1 coordinate 13,211, forward strand.
ATTTGTCCGATTGTATACTTGCCGTCATCAAGATATTGATATCCGATTTGAGGATAACCGCCATAAAGGCCAAAGAAAAGACCTTTTAATTCAACAAAAAGTTCCTGACCAACTCTAATATCACCATAAATATCACTTTGGTCAATGGCAATACAAATACCGGCGGTTGAATCTTGTAATTGGATTTGCTTGTAAATATTTCCTGAAATATCATTCGCTACAACTAATCCTTTTATAATAATATCGTCGGTAATTGCGATTAATGTTTGCCCGTTTAATAATGCCGTGTATTTGTCTTTCAATGCCTGAATGGTCATATTAGCCTCTCCGTCATATTTGGGAGCTTCAACAGGGGGAGTATCAAATTCACGTTCACAAGCAGTGAATATAAAAAAGATTGTGAATAAAAACAGAATGGATTTTCTTAATGTTTTCATATTTTTTTATTTTTTATTTTTTGTTTTTTATTTTTTTCAAAAGCGTAAACTTGCCATTAGGAAAAAATTAAATCCTTGTGCATAATAATATTTACCGGGAAATTTATTTACGTCGTTTGAATCGTAATCAAAACGGCTTTGTTCAAATCCGCCGCTTCGAAGATTTGTATTATTCAAAATATTATTGAATTGACAGTTGATATTTAAGGTATATTTTCTATTTAATCGCAACGATTTTCCAATGGACAGATCAAGAGTAAAACCGCCTTCGAATTTTTCCTGATAACTAACCTGTTTTACCATCTCTATCTTTTCTTCCTCAGTATCAGCTATAAAATCAATCGCCAATTCTGTTCTTCTACTGGGAGAAACCTCAGCATATAATCTGTCGAAACCATTAATATTTATGTCTAAAAACCAATAATCATAAAAACCATGAATCCCGAAAGTTCCTGCTGTCTGCGGAGTGCCTCCTACATAAAAATTTTTAAGATAAACGAGTTCGGAATAATCCGGATTTAATCCGTTTTCATAAGAAGCCGTTGCCTCAGGACGACTGGTATAAATATATTCCGCAATGGTACCCGCCAACGAAAGCGTAATCATTGAATTGACTTTTGCTTCCAATCCCATTTCAACACCTTGATACATTTTATTTATTCCTGAAAGAGAGTAATTAAGAAAAGCGTTCCCATTGGCATTGCTATAGTAAGAAATAATTTTAGACTGATCATAAAAGTCAGTCCGGAATACAGAAAGTACTCCCTTAAAAAAGGATGTAGATAAACTGTAGGATAAATCAGCCGAAATTATTTTTTCTGTGGTTAGCCCATTGATTGCGTCGTCCTTAATATTGATTGATTTATAAGCATTTGAAGTCAAAGGCGGGAGGATACTGTAAGAAATATTCCCCGAAAACAGATGTTGCCCGCTGAGTTTATACGTCACTCCGAATTTAGAGGATTGTGTAATAAATTCATGCACTTTTCCTTTTCCATACGAATTTTCGGGAGCGCGTCCGTTTTTCATATTCCCGTAACGATAGAAAGAGGTATAACCCATTTTAAATCCGTAATAAACATCCCATTTATTATAGCGATGCGTATTTTGCAACCATACATTCGCCGAATGGACATAAACATCATAATCATATCCATAACGATCGCCTTTTACTACTTCGCGATTGGGATTGTTCAGGTCATTTTGTTTAATTATCTCGTCACCGGGTGCATCACGTTCCGCAAACTGGTCGATATCCAGAAAATAATCGCCACCCAGTAAATCGCTTACGGTTTTGTAATGCATACCTTTAGTCATAGAAGCTTCCACTCCGGCCGTCAGTGCAATTCGATCCGTCAATTTCGTGTTTAAAACAGAACTAAGACCATACACTTGCTGGTCATTGTGACGCTCTTCTACCATGTATAATGCATTATTGTTGCCCAGCATCTTATTTATTTCATTTACCCTGTATAATCTCCCCCAGTCTACTTGCGTAAGACTTGCTTGATTACTTTGCCATAAACGAGTATAATACTCTTTCATTGACGGCAAAGTCTGATAACTGGGCAAATAACGGTAATAATCCGGTCGAGGATCGAAGCTGTCGTACCAATTTAACCGCGTTCCGCCGTAAAGGCTGTATTTAAATCCCAAGCTGGTCGTCAACCGCGTATTCCGATTAATCCGGAATTTGTGAGAAAGAACGGCAGAAGGCTCAAATGCCGTTATAATACGTGAATTTCTCTTTTCCCCGTTCTGCCAACCCCAATAAGAATTGTAATAGTTGTCGTCCAGCAAATCACAGATTTCCTGAAGATTCGGCGACTGTTGCGCCCGTTGAGTAGGCGAACCCAACGTTGTGAGTGAAAGACTGTGTTTCGGATTGAATACTTTTTCGATCGCGAGAAAATAGCCCAAACTATTGTAAGGCGTCGCTTCAATATAACCTTCGTCGGCCCAGCGATAGCCCAGCGAACCGGTGATTGCCCATCCGTTGTCCATCAACCCAGTAGAAAGTGTCGCCATTGCGCGTAACTTATAAGACCGGTTGGTATAGGTTAAACTTGTGCGACCACCCGGCGCAAAGTCGGATGCATGGGTCGTAATATTCGTCGTTCCGCCGATTTGTCCGAAAGAATAAGAAGACGGGGTATACCAATTGACAATATCTCTGGAACGGGTGGCGTCGTTCAACCCTCCAATCAGTCCATAACTGAAATTACCCCTTTCCGGATCGTTAAAGTTTATACCATTTATATATACATCCGAATACCGGTTTTCGTAGCCGCGCAATCGAAATCGCACAGCCGAAAAATTGTACGTGGCATTTGAAATGTACACATCGTTGGAAGAGGTCATCAAAGAAGACACATTATAGTCTCCTAATTCCGAATCTTCATCAACAGCCTGTTCTTCTATCAGGAGAAGTTCGCCGCGATTGATTAGATTTTTCAATTGGGAAGCAACATAAATCGTTCCGACATCGTTCGCTTGATATGCCATAATACTGACCGGAAATTCGATCGTTTGTATATCCGGCGATTCAATAACCAGGACTTGATCTCCGGAAGGCACATTCTTAAAATAAAACGAGCCGTCCGATTCAGTGCTTGTACTAAGATTCCGGTCTCTAATTTGGACCGATATCTTTCCTGCAGGATCACTTGTAACGGCATTGAGTATTATTCCCTGCAATGACGTATTTTGAGCAAAACCGGTCAGGTTTATAAAAAAGAAAAGAAAGATAATTTGTTTTTTCATTACAATACGCTTCTTATTTTTAATATATTAAACAATAACAAGTTAACTTTTCATCATAAAATTTGCCTCAAAAATAAGAAAACAAACTCAAAAAAACAATAATATATAGTATTTAATATAAAAATATAATATGAATTAAATTTATTTGTAATATAAATTAAACAAGACAAAAGGCGGAAAAAACGACTCCGCTGTTTGTATTTCGCCTGCTTGTTTCATGTAACCTAAAATCCGCAAACAAAAGAGTTATGAAGATCTTTGACGGATTTTAGGCAATATAAAAAGCAGTTCGCCCGTTTCCGTATTGTTACCTGCTTATACTTTCCTTTTGAACAAAAACCTGTTTTTTAAGTGTTAGCATAGAAATTCTTTGTATATTTGTGCTATTAATATTTTAATAATAAATAGAATGAAACATTTGATCGTATTTATTTTAAGTCTTTTTTTTGTGTTGAATACCACCGCACAGGAAAAGAAAATGCTGGTTCCTTATGCAATTGCATTTTATAATCTTGAAAACTTGTTTGATACCATTAATGCAAATAATAATTATGATTGGGAATACTCGCCGCAAGGAAATAAAAAGTGGGATTCAAAAAAATATTATCAAAAATTAAACAACATGGCTTATGTTTTAAGCCGGTTGGCCAAAGAAAATTGTCCTATGGGACCGGCTGTAATCGGCGTATCGGAAATCGAAAACAGAAGTGTACTGGCAGATTTGATAAAAACAGGGGCATTAGCCGCCCAAAACTTGCAAATAGTACATTACGATTCTCCCGATTCAAGGGGAATAGATGTAGCGCTTTTGTACAATCCGGCCTTATTTACGGTTCAATCGTCGCGATCGTTCCGGCTGGAAGTTTCCGGAATGCCCGATTTTAAGACACGTGACCCACTTTTGGTAAGCGGTTGGATAAATAAGGAAAAATTCCATATTTTAGTGAATCATTGGCCTTCCCGAAGCCGGGGCGAAGCGCAATCCAGACCGTTACGGGTAGCGGCGGCTCAATTAAATAAACAAATATCCGATTCGCTGCGGGCGGCAGAGCCGGATTCTAAAATCATTATCATGGGCGACTTGAACGACGACCCGCAGGATATAAGCGTTCAGGGTGTTTTAGGCGCTAAAATGAAACGAAAACAAGTGAAAGAAGAAGATTTATTCAATCCTTTAGCCGAGATTTTTGCAAAAGGCGTTGGCTCGCTGGGTTATCAAGGAAAATGGAATTTGTTTGATCAGATTATTATTTCCGGCAATTTATTCGGAAAAGATAAAAATACATTCAAGTTTTGGAAAGCGGAAATATTTAATCGGGATTTCCTGCTCTCGCAAGAAGGACAATACAAAGGATATCCGCATAGAACTCATAGTGGAAATGTATTTCTCAACGGATACAGCGACCATCTTCCTGTAATCGTATACCTCATTAAATATTATAATGAGTGACCTGAGTTTCAGATAAAAAACCGGCGCAAATACGCTAATTGTTTATTTTCCGAAACTCAGGTTATATTGCTCTTATCGCTGTTTATTTCTTGCACCTGACACTAAACGAGTAGTACTTATTGAAAGTGGAGCGAATTGCACTGGAGTTACTATTGACCAGACCCCGACGCCATGCGATAGTGGCGCTACCGACGCTACCGGACCAGAAGATCGTGAACGTGCCATAATTGGTAGCGATATCACCGTCAAGGTAGCCGACTAACAGCGCATTGAAGCCCGTACCGTCAGTGTTACTTACGCCGTTCGTGGTTGCTATTGTTCCTCCTGTAGAAGCCACTTTTGTAGGACTTTTCATCGTTTGTCCCCACCAAGTTGGTTCCGTATTTCCTTCGCCCGGACGCCGGCCGGTCATACCTTCATACATTACATCCCATGTAAATGGAGTTGTTTCTGAAGAATAAAGCTCCGGATGAGTCGCAATCTCTTTTTCCAATTGATTGAAATCGTA
>JAIRLY010000256.1 GCA_031259075.1 Dysgonamonadaceae bacterium
CCATTCCTTAATCATCGGACTGTTTACATTGTCGTTATACACCCAGTTTTCGTTTCCGGTATTGTAAGGCGGGTCTATATAAATGCACTTTACCTTGCCTGCATAAACAGGAAGCAAGGATTTCAAGGCTTTGAGATTGTCGCCGTGAATAATCAGGTTGTCATGCAAAGAAACCCGATTCGTGATACTTAATTCACTTTTCGGTATCAATTGGTGGTATTTCACTGCCAAATGATGGTTTTGTACGAAAGTTTTTCCTTTGAAATTTAGTGTTGGCATATTATTGTAATTTTGCTGTTATCGAATTATATAGCTCTATAAACTCATCTGTTTTTCCGTCAAACCAAGTCAATTGTAAATCATCAAAAGTAAGTTTTTGATAATGTTTTTCCGTTACATCATAACCACCTAACATAGCCTTTATTGTGTCATCTTTATATCGACCACATAGATTTTTAGCATGTTCAAAATCACCATAATGCAAATCGCAACCCGGGACTATTCTTTTCAAAACTGTTGGATGAATATAATTTTCTATTAATCTCTTTTTTGTTAATGAATAATGCTTATTTAGTTCCAAACCATACTTATTCATTAGTTTACTATTTGGAGATTCAGAGTCAATATTATCTTTATCACTATCAAGGAAAATGTAATATGGTTTTTCTAATTGCGTAAATAAATCCAAATTAACCCAGTGTTTAACCGCGCCACAACTGCCTAATGGAACTATTACAATACCTAATTCTTCAAATATGTGGTTTATCTTGGAGTTTTCTTTGTATAATTTTGCGTTATGTTTTAACACAATGGCATCGCTAATACCCTCAACTAATAATAATGCTCTTGCAGTAGAAAACAATGGAGTAAACGTATTGTCTGGCTTAATACCTAAATCTTTAGCTATTGATTTATAATCAATTTTATCATTTTGTTTTACGACATAGGCATCGCTATCTTTGATAATATGAGTAATATCGTTTTTATTAGTATTTCCGACTATAACGGGCGAATGTGTTGAAACTATAACTTGATAATCATTTTCTACTAAAGATATTAGTTTGTCAAAAAGATTATCTTGAGCAGAAGGATGTAAAAAAGTTTCAGGTTCTTCAAATCCAAAAATGATTTGTCGAGAATTGCTTGCGCGTTGATTTTCAGCTAAATACTCAAAGTATGACATCATTGTAATTCGTCTAAAACCATCACCTCTCGAACTTAACGGAATATCCATTCCGGAAGAACTACTTACAAAAGAAGTAGATATTAGTCCACTCCAATCAAACTCAATTTTAGGCTCAACCCTTTCAGACGTCTTTACAATATCATTGATTTTATTAGTAATATGCTGCAAAACAGATCCTAATTGCTCTTTAATAGTAGTTTCCAAATCATCGGTATTCGCTCCTTCCCGAATCAATCTAACCGCTATATCTTTAAAATACTTTTGGATAGTTTTATCCGTTTCAGAAAGAGAAGTATCCGCTTTAAAATATTGAAATGCTGGTAGTTCATTTTTTATAGCGTCCCCAATGCTTTTTAGTTTAGAAGTTCCTGAAGAAGGAATTTCTTCATAATCGTACGTAAAACCAATATTATTTTGTTGATTATATTCTCTTAGTTTTTCCCGTTTCTCAACATTATTATATGCCTCGCCATTACCTTTTGACGTTTCAATTCCCAATGAGGTACACAGTTTTATCAAATCTTTTTCCGTTTTTGAAAGAAAATCATAGTCATTGTCATATTTTTTTCTCATCAAAGAAATCTTCGACTTTCCAAGAGTAGCATCTTTTACTTCCCATGTTTTTTTCCACACAAGTAATCTGTTGGAATTAATCAATTCTTCTTTTTCAAACGCAGTTGGAATTTCCTCTCCAAGTAATATTTCTTTATTTTGACAATCAAAATGTAGTTCTATTGATATTTGATTGTCTGTTGCTAAGATATTATAGTCTGCTCTTGATAGTTTGTCGTTTAAGACCGCATCAAGTGCTCGTAAAATAGTAGATTTACCTGCATCGTTTTGTCCAACAATGCAGTTGAATAGATGAATGTCTATTTCAACTGACCCGTTCACCCCTCGAAAGTTTTGTATCCTTATTTTTTTTAGTATCATTTCTTATCTGCCATTTGATATTTTACTTTTTCTTCCGCTACTTTCAAGGCTTTCAATGCAACATTCTCATCGGCGACTTCATAAACAACTTTATCGGAAAGCCACATAACTAATAATTCTTCCTCGTCCACCTTGAAAAATTCCGCTAATTTAACAATTTGCTCACGATTCGCTCGGCGCTGTCCACGTTCGATCTTGCTTAAAATAGCTTGATCAATATTGAGATAAGCCGCAATTATTCGTAGCGGTAATTTCTTTTCTTCTCGCATTTTTTTTATTATTCCTCCTATACTACTCATTTTGAATAATTCGTTTTGAATATTTTTGTCAAAGATACAACTTGAGTTTTGAATAACCAAATGACGGAAAGAAAAGTTATCAACATCATCTACCTTTTTTCATTGATTCAATTTCTCTTTGTAATCTGTCCGCACTTTCACCACCCTGTTTCGTTTTCTCTAGTCTTTCAGCATGTTTTTGTACCAGTTCCTCGTATTTCTCTACCTGTTTACGGATAATCTTGATACTGTCATTATACTTAAATTGCCGTTCCAAGCGGTAAAGACTTTCTTCATCTGTATGTCCCTGCATTTTTATATATCTGTATTTCAAATTATTATCCTTGTATCGGCTAAGGGTCTGCCGTTGGTTGCCAATAAAATATGACAAGCCCAGTATCATTAAACCCATCCCCAGAAGTGAAAGGAAAACCCAGTTGGAGGCAATCTCAATTTTGTGGTGATGCTCCACTTTAACTGGCTTGCGAACTTTCCTGATTATATCTTCAAACCGTTCCGCCATAGAATTTATGGCAACCAAATCAACCTGTATCGGCTCTACCGACTTATCGCTTGTCTGTTTATCCAGTTTATCGCTTAGCTTCTCGAACATTTCACA
>JAIRLY010000267.1 GCA_031259075.1 Dysgonamonadaceae bacterium
CTGAAAGGGCGATAATCAATAGCGATGGGCGTTGTCGGGTTGTATTGGGAAGAACATATTATCTTCTGTCCCGTCAGGGACAGCGTGTTGGTAGAAAACGGGGTTTATTTTCACCGTTGCTCGTCCCGTCAGGGACGGAATGTGGAGAGCATCAACCGAATCGTATTCTGTCCCTGACGGGACAGGGAAGGAGAGGCCCAGACTTTCTACCAACATTTTGTCCCTAACGGGACAAAAGGCTACGTGTTTTCCGAGCATGACCGGAAGTTTCGCCGGAGAAAAGGAAGGCCGAAGGCCTTTAAGAACTAAGAGTTAAGAATGGAAAATAGAGAATGAAGAATGGAAGGCCGCAGGCCTTCAAGATAAATAACCCCCAGTGAAGCGAAGCGATTGGGGGACAAACGAAAAAACAGCGACGCTTTCAACCCCAAAGCGGGTTGAACAGGTAAAACGAAACAGAATTGTAAATAACATTACTAAATTTTTATTAAACATGAAACAAAAAATGATTTATTTAGCGCTGACACTCTTTGTTTTGAGTGCAGCAAGTGTGAACGCACAAGTCAATATCGGTAGTGACGACGATCCGCATAAAGGCGCGGTGCTCGACTTGTCTCAAACTGAGAATTTGGGATTACTGTTGCCTCAGGTCTTCCTGACAAATGTCTCGGATTGGCAATTGGACGGTAATACTAAGAAAGAAGGGATGCTGATCTACAACACGAACGACGATGTGCCCAACGGCAACGGGAAAGACATTTATGTATGGACGCGCAACGGTTGGAAGCCGATCGGTCCGGTAATGCTCAAGCGTTTTGAATTGGATAAGGATCTTTTATTCTTGGAACCGGGTGGTCAAACAGGAACGATTACCGCACAAAATTTTACCGGCAGCGACGACAAACCGTTCGACGACGTTACGGTTACGTGGTCGATCGCAGCAGGCGATATACCTGACGATGTATCTATTTCTCCTGTTGATAATACATTTACCGTCATTTCCGGCAGTACGGCCGGTGGTTCGTTTACCGTTCGGGCTACGGCGGGCGGTATAACTCAAGATTGTGTGGTTACGATAGACGAGTGTGCAGGCGTAATGGACGTTGAAGGCCATGCTTATTATGCCGCTCAATTTGGGGATGCGGGTTGTTGGATGACCCAGAATTTACGTTCTACGGGAACACTTCAAGGCAGTACATGGAAAAGTATAACTAAAGGTACAAATTCGAGTAATGCTTATTCTTCCTATTATTATTTTCCTAATGCTACCGTCGATACACTCAATCATCCGGAGTATGGATTGTTGTACACATGGCCGGCTGCAAATATCGGTACAAGCGCTGCCGAAAGCAGCGATGCGTTTTCGGGAACGGTCTCCACTCGTCAGGGTATTTGCCCGCCGGGATGGCATTTGCCGAGCTATTATGAATGGCTACAGTTGGAAGAGGTAATTGCACTAAGCGCGGCCAATGAATATTCGACTACAGGACCTACTACGTGGGAAACTTCATTTATTACCACAATAGATCGTTTTCGCGGCGCTCATGGTCAGAAGATGAAAAGTACTACAGTTGTAAACGATCTAACGCCTAACGGTACGAGCAAATCACGCAACGACGGAGGTTTCGACGTTTTGCTCATGGGCAGTATGCAGGCTGGTGGTGTTACGGCCTTTGGTTCTTATGCATATTTCTGGACGGCCAACTCAGCGTCGAGCGGTATTGCATGGCGGTTCGCATTTTTCCGCTCAAACGATGGTGCGGAGTTCATGCAAGCTTACAAGTACCAGCTTCGTAGCGTGCGTTGCAAGAAAAATTGATCATTATGTGATCATTTGGCCATGCTTAGTCTGCTGTAGGCCTTTCCGAATAGAAAGACTATCGTATAATTATGGCCGTAAAGACGAGTGGCTGTCTCAAAACCGAGTCAGCCTCTTTTTATTCAAGCGGCGGGTTTCGGGTTTTGCGGATAAAAACAATCGGATTCGAGAAAAAATTGAAGTGTGTAATGAGTTGATTTTCAGGACTAATCCGGACGTTACAGGCAGGTTGCAACTGTCCGTTTTGCATGTGGTCGTCTTTGAGGTGCATATCTCATATAATATTTATATCTTTGATTATCAGGAACAAAAACACAACTTTTTTTACAAACAGCCCCATGTTTGTTGGTCGAAATAGATAATCTTTTTCCAATAAAATAAATTTATACCGGATCTACATCGTATTGAATCAATACATACCGGAAAGCCGGATTGCTTAAGATTTGGCTTTGTGTTTGTTCTAAAATATCCCGGAGAGCGGAAAGAGAAGCGTTGTGTTCGATTTTCAGCAATATTTTCTTTATATGAAGATTTTGTATTTTGGATACTGCCGGTTTATCCGGCCCCATCACTCTGTTGCCGAGTTTTTCTCTCAATAGACAGGCATATTCTTGAGTCATGTTCCGGAGTATTTCTTCCTTTTTGTGTTTAAAGATGATGTTGATTAAACGGAAAAGAGGCGGATATTTGAATAATTCTCTTTCTTCCATTTGCATGTTGTACATTCCTTTGTAGTCGTGTTGCAGAACCATTTGAATCAAAGGATGTTCGGGATGCGAAGTTTGTAAAATGACCTCCCCTTGTGTTTTTCTTCTTCCGGTTCTTCCGGCCACTTGCGACATCAATTGATAGGCTCGTTCATAAGCTCGAAAATCGGGATAATTCATTAATGCATCCGCATTAATGATTCCGGTTAGATTGACTTTATCAAAATCCAATCCTTTGGAAATCATCTGTGTTCCGATTAGTATCCGGGTTTCTCCGGCTTCGAATTTGGAAATGATTTCTTGGAACGATTTGTTTGTTTTAGCTGTATCGGTATCCATGCGATCGACCGGAATTTGCGGAAATAGTTTTTTTATTTCTTCTTCTACCTTTTCCGTTCCATAACCTACCGTTTCTAAATTGTAGGTTCCACATTCGGGACACTTGGCCGGCATTTGATATGTTCTTCCGCAATAGTGGCACGAGAGTTGATTGTTTTTCTTGTGATAACTCAAACTGATATCGCAAAAGCGGCATTTAGGAGTCCATTCGCAGATTTTACAGACGACTCCGGGAGCGAATCCTCTGCGGTTTTGAAATAGCAGAATTTGTTCTCCTTTGTCTAATGTTTCTTGCATTCGTTCGATGAGAAGCGGAGAGAAGATCGTTTTCATTTTCTTTTTCCTTCTCAGTTCTTTGACGTCGACCGGAACAATATGCGGCAACTCGGTCGCTTCAAATCGTTTTTTTAACTCGACATATCCATATTTTCCGGTTTGAGCGTTATAAAAAGACTCCATCGAAGGAGTCGCACTTCCTAAAACGACTTTTGCGCCATGCATGGTTGCTAACATAATTGCTGCATTTCGGGCATTGTAGCGAGGTGCAGGATCTTGTTGTTTGTAGCTTGAATCGTGTTCTTCGTCTACAATAATCAATCCTAAATCATTAAAAGGTAGAAAAATAGATGAACGAACACCAAGTATAATCTGAAATCCGTCGTCGCCGAGAAGATTATTCCAAATTTCGACGCGCTCGTTCGTATTTATTTTGGAATGATAAACGCCTAATTTATCTCCAAAAAAATGTTTCAGCCGGTCGGTAATGTGATTCGTCAGAGCAATTTCCGGTAGAAGATACAAAACCTGTCGCTTCAGTTTGAGCGTTTCTTGAATAAGATGAGTGTAAATTTCTGTTTTTCCGGAGGAAGTCACGCCGTGTAAAAGACAGACATCTTTTTGACGGAAACTGCTAATAATTTCATTATAAGCCTGTTGTTGCAAAATATTTAAAATATGGAGCGGCTTTAGTTCCTTGCTGTATGTTTTCAACCGGCTAATCGTTTTTTCATAAATTTGCAGAATGCCTTTTTCTCTTAATCCGTTCAGAGCGGCTTCGCCGGAATTACTTATTCGAAGTAATTCTTTTTTCGGAATTTCTTTGGCAAAGGTTTCCGGAGATTGAGCAAACTGAATAAAGGTCAATAACAAATGTTCTTGTTTAACGGCTCGTTTTACTTTTTCAAAGGCATTGGGAAGGTTTTCGTCGATTGAATACAGGGAAGTCAATCGAACGTATGTTTCTTTTCGTTCGGAATAAGCGCCTGCGGTTTCCGAACGAAATCCGGACGGTAAAACAGCCTTATATACTTCGCCTAATTTACATAAATAATACGTAGAGATCCATTCCCATAAACGCAGTTGCAGACGACGAATCGCCGGTCGAATACTTTCGACAGCAAGGATTGGTTTTATAATGGAAGTGATCTCCGGCGGGGTTTGCCGGATGTGGGAAACAATTCCCGAATACTGTTTGGTTTTTCCGAAAGAAACCCGTACCAAACTTCCGGTCATAACATGTGCCTCCATTTCGGGAGGCACAAAATAAGTAAATGTATTGGAAAAAGGTACCGGTAATATGATTTCTATATACATTTAAAATAAATAAGCGGCCGTGACAGACCAAACTCTTGGCTGCGCTTTGATTTTTCCTGTAAAATTCGGCATATCCGTTAAACCGGGAACCTTTAACGAGCTATAATCTTCCGTCAATCCTAATTGATAATTCACGCCTACTTGCAAGTGATTTAACAATTCAACGCCCAAGCCAAAATTAAGTCCCGCACCAAAAGACTTGGATTCGTATTGATCTTTCAAATCGCCGTTCAGACCAAATTTTACATACGGACCGGCAGTGGCATACACGCCCGCTACATTCAAAAAGATTAATTTGTATTTCAAATTAACCGGAATTAATAAATTATTTGATTTGTAACTTTTGGCTTGAATAGTTTTGTTCAATTCTTGAATAGTTGCCTCATTCAACTTAAAACCTTCATTTGAATACAAAATGGCAGCGTCTAAGCCAATCCCTATCACCGGAATGGTAAATTCTACCATCGGGCCTACTTGAAATCCCGTAAGATTTTCAACTTCTAAATTCTTAACTAAATCTCCATTCAAAGATACGTTGGATAAATTAACCCCTGCTTTCAAGCCAAACTTCAATTGCGCTTGTGTAGTTATTACTCCAATGAATAATAATACAATTAAAAAAATCGAACTTTTTTTCATCATGTTGAAATTTATTTATAAAATTAAAAATATATGATATGTATTTCCTCTGTAATTTGAAGACAAAGGTAAAAAATATTTCCCAAATATATGAATGAAAATGAAATAAGACAAACAATTCGATAATTTTTTATTGTTCCCAAGCCAATTTAGGCGTCCGCCCCGGAGCATATTTGAAAGCGCCGCCGAGTTCGGTTGCGAAAGCGGCCGATCGGCTGTATGTGAGGTCGTATTTGGGATCTTCTTTTAAAGTTGGATTCGCAGCAAGAACAGCGTTTTTTAAAGTTGCT
>JAIRLY010000316.1 GCA_031259075.1 Dysgonamonadaceae bacterium
CGGTATGTATAAAAGAATAAGTGAGATAAAAAATTACACGTTTGTCTGTAAAAAATATTCTAATGATTTTGAAAAGACAAAAAAAAATCGTTCCTTTGCATCGTTTTTGAAAAAAGGAGAGATGGCAGAGTGGTCGATCGCGGCGGTCTTGAAAACCGTTGTACTGAAAGGTACCAGGGGTTCGAAGCCCTTTCTCTCCGCAATAGGTATTGAAAATCAATGGATTAAAATCAAAAGGGACTAAAACGAAGACTACTATTGTTTAGTATGTATATTTACTATTGTAAAAAAATAAACCGCCCTATCTTCACAGACCAGACGGCTTCACGATTAAACTCTATTTATGGAAAACTTTTTCTTCAGACACCTGATTTTCCATCACGTTCAACTGTTTGATATTCAATATAGAATTTTCGCAAGCAAAGTTACGAAAAAAAAATTGAGTCAGTAAAGAGCCGGCTAAAAGTTCTGGGAACACAATCGACTTTTTGCGACCGTATATATTATAATTGCATGATTATAAGAGATCTCCTGATTTGACTGTGTGTTTATTTGCCTTGTTTTTCCCTATTTTGAGTGTAATTTGGCCCAAGTTGGGTTAAGATAGACCGAATCCCGCAACAGCTTATCTCTGTAAAGATACTTGTATTACCTCCATCCAAACCGTGTCGCCCTTCACCTTTATAAAAACCGAATCGTGCAGGTAAATCGAATCCCGCAGGTAGTTGTCCCGGTACTCCGTTCGGGTGCTCTCGACCGGAAAGTAAACGGTTTTGTTGCAAGCTACCAAACCGATAAAAAACAGGATAAAAAGTAATGTTTTGTTCATATACTGTAAAAAATAAACAAGTCCGAACTTGGATAACCGCCCGGACATAAAAAAGGCGGTGAAATCGTTGTGATGGATTTACCGCCTTTGGTTTATTTTTTTTGCTTGTAATTTATTTATATATATTTGCATCGAAAATAAGAGATTCCTGTATCATGCGAAGTCTTATGTTTCACATGAGATATTTATGTAGCATACATGAGGATTTCTTATTTGTATTTAGACTTATATATTGAGAACTCACTCGGAGTAAATTTGTGCCTAATATTTATAGTTAGTTTTGAAAATCCGTAACATTTATTTTTTGTTTTTTTAGATTTTCGTCTATTTTTTTTAATTCTACTTCATGTTTATTAAATAAGGATTGAAATAAGTTAATATTATCTTTTACTTTAATGGGCTTAATTTTTTGTTGAAATCTAAAAATGTAAAAACGTAAATAAAAAAAAGCCGTGATAAAATATCCAATAAAACCAATAAAAAGAACAAAGAGGGTAAAATGTGTTATAAACGTTAAATGATTGTCGAAATCAAAAACAGAATGCATTACTGCGTTCGGTTTCTCAAACCAATAAATAAGAACAATAACTAAAATAAGAATAAGGAACCACTCCAGCATCCGATTTATGGTTGGGTACATATTTACTCTAATCCAACAATAAAAACATAAGCAAAACATAAACCTACCGCCAGCCCTATCAAATCGTTATATGTAGACAACTGCACCGGATTAGCCTTTAAGTTAACAAACAGTATCTATTAATGGTACTCTCTCCGAATATCGGTTATCAAAAAAGTGATCAAAGACTTTGGCAATGGCTTTACCCTGTTTAGGATTATTGAAATTTCCCCATGCCATTTTCTTCTCAATATCCGTCTCAAATCTGAATGCCCTGTCGTCGGAAACTGTTATATGAACAGGCTTATCATTATATTTGATGTATCCGGATTTGAGTTTTCGTATTTCAACTTGATTCGGAAACATTGCTAAAGTTTTAGCTATTGGTCTGCTCTGAAAGCTAATATCATATTTATCAAATAAAATTTGAAATTTTCTTGTTTTGTTTCCATTAAGAAAAGATCTCACGCTTTCAACATATTCTGGATTATTTGAAACTTCAGAACACATGTTTCCGCAAATAGACTTGATGTATGTATCTGCATTTTTGACCAAATTTATTAAAACTATTAGTGCATGAGATTCACAAGAATTATAAAAAATTTCATTAGTCCCTCCATTTATAGCAAGCGACTCAATTTTTTTTGTATATTCTGTCATATTGTCTTAGTTCTTAATTAATTAAAAACATATTTAACTGAAGATTTTTTTTGCAACATTATCATCCCAATCTATTTATGAGTGTTTTCCATTCGTTTTCTAAGTATTTATGCTGCAAATGTATGTAATTTTCTCGGAAAATTGTATTTTTTTGTATATAATTTTCCTCAAAAATTGTATTTTTAAAACGCAGTCTAATTTTTACGGTAAATACAGCATGTCAAAGAACGCTTAAAATATCATTTGGCGTAAATATTAGGAGTGTAAATAACTCTTCGGGGAGATAGATAACTTTTTAAAAACGGCATGAAAAACCCGCTCTTTTTGGGAGCGGGTGGGAAGTACAGTTAAATCAAACGAGTTCTTTTTTTACATTGCACCAAGAATAACATTTGCATCAATATTTAATTCATTGTGTATTTTACGGGCGATCTGCAGGGTTGGTTCTGTTTTTCCGGTAAGGTATTCACTTACCCTGGGAGCGCTAATACCAAGCATTTCCGCTAATGATTTTTGAGTTAAATTCATTTCATGCATACGCGCTTTAAGAACGTCCGGCAATGAAGGTTTGCCGATGGGATAATGTTCTTTTTCATACGCAACAACCAAATCGGTGAGAAAATCAAGCTCAATATAATTTTTATCGATCTGCGGAGTTGTGTCGTCAACAATTTCCACAAGCTCATTAATTCTTGTCATAATGGCTTCGTATTCTGTTTTGCTGTTTATTGGTTTCATGATTCCATTTATTTATATTTTTGAACAATCTTTAATTTTGCCGTATTCGGCATGTGTCCCGATAAATCGAATATATACAATTTTGGGGACAAATAATATCAATGCGATTACGCGATATGAATTACCTTTCACATTAAACACATAACGTTGATTACCGACACTGTCTACACTGTTGAAGGTTTGTTTTATGTCTGAAAAACAATCCCAGCGGCTTTTTTCGGTTTTAATATACCATTCATCCAGCGCCAACCGTGCTTCTGCGTGCAGTTCGGCGTATTGTAGAATTGCTTTATGTGTTATTATTCTCATTTATCTATTTTAGCTTCACAAAAATAATCTGTTTATTTTGATTTTCAAAATAAAAAATACGAAATTTGTAATTTATATATATTTTATAACAAGAAAATAAAATGTCGGAGATTTTGGATAGAATGTTTTTTAATCAGTATCCATTGCGTTTCCGTATTCTTTCTTTTTGTATCCGATTTTCAGGCCTGAAAACAAATAATCTTTATCTACACTTATTTTTAAATCGGTGCAGTCTTCCTCCGTCAATTCGATTGCAGCCGGACAGGGCGGGTTTCCCGCATACGTTTTCGTATCGGTTATTTTATCTACTAACTTTTGAAGTAAATGTTCCGGGTTTATTACTTCAAAAGTGGCGGGTGGAAATACGGAGAAATACAATTTATCGCCTGCATTTAAATCCGTCGTTATCTTTGTCGTGACCAGTCCACAAGAGACGTCAATAACTGGCACTGGCGGATTGGGTTTTTTGAGAATCCCGGACGTTTTTTTCTTTTTGCCGCTTACATCCGTATCTTTTTTATCTACTATCCACTATTTGCCGTTTGCCATTGCTGTCGATAGCTTCCCGATTATAGTTGATACGGTGGAGCATTTATAATAAGATTGTTTTATCTCAAAAAATGATCGGAGATCAATACTGAATGCCGGCGTAGCGGAAACTGCTTTCCGGAAAAGGTCTGTAAAAGATTGTTATTGTGCAAAGGGGTATAAATAACTTTTCGGGGAACGATAGATAACTTTTTAAAAACGGCATAAAACACCCGCTCTTTTTGGGAGCGGGCGCGGTTATAACGGTTATTCTTGTCAAATAATTTTCCTATACATGTTCCAGCCTTCGTTCTATTGATTCCCTGATAAAGGCATTGATGGTTGTACCCGAATTTTCAGCTATCATGGCTATTTTTGCATGTATCTCGGATGGAATACGTATATTTAGTACGCCCATATAAGACTTGTGAGGCTTAACGCCCCGTTCCTTGCAATATTCAAGATACGAATCAATTCCATTTCTAAAATCCTGAATCAAATCCGTAGCGTTTTCACCTTCGTAAGTGATAGCTATATTTTTGGGTATTCCTAAAACACACCCATAAAAATAGTTGTCTTCCCTGCTATATTCTATACTGCCGAAATATCCCCTGTATTCTAACCTTTCCATATACGTTTATTGTATATAATTGTTTTCTTTCAAGTAATTTAAAATTTGTTTCACGGCTCCCTCTTTCATTATGCTTTTCGGATGAGGTTTGTGTATTAAAAATTGTTTGTTTCCATTTTCAAAAATCACACGTGAACCGGATGTTTTGCCTTTATTATTCATCGTAAACCCTAACAGTTGAAACAGCCTTACCGTTTCCTCAAAAGTAAAATCCTTTGGCTGTATCTTCAATCGCTCTACCAGTTTATCTTTTGTGCTCATTCGTTAAACTTTCTACAAAAGTAACTGTTTTTAGTTACAAAACAACTATTTTGGGAAATTATTTTCATGCTTTACAATATAAAAAAACCGAAGTCAAATAAAGAACGCCTGTCTTTCAGGCAAACGAACACAGAACTCTAATTGCCGTTAAGAATCTCCCGCCTGTAATATATTTTATTGTAGCCGGATTGTAGCCGAACATTTCAACCATTTCTACGCACACGGGGTAAGTTGTCTGCATGTCTTTTATTTTTTTCAAAATTTATCGATAAACATTATTTTAATATCATTTAATAATGTTCTACATTATTTTTATTTATATTTGCATCGCTTAATATTAATGCGTAATAATTTATGAATCTTAGAATAAAGAAAATTTTAAAGGAAAAGGGAATAGCTGTCAAAGATTTAGCTGTAATGATAAATTTGGCAGCCCCAAATGTCAGTAATCTAATCAATGGTAAATCCAAGCCATCCATAGATGTATTTGAACGCATTGCTAATGTACTAAATGTACCAATAATAGACCTATTCGAGCGTCCGGCTTCGGATGCCATCACTTGCCCTAAATGCGGGGCAAAGCTCGAAATTAAAGCGAAAGAATAAAAGGTAGCGAAAGAATAAAAAACCCGCTCTTTTTGGGAGCGGGCCGGAAGCTGCAAAAAAGTTCGTTGTCAATTCAAAACTATAATTCCACAGCCAAAAGTTCTTCACCCAGTTGATGCAGGGCAGTTTCGATTTTTTTCTTTGTGCCGGACGCGGTTTTTTCAATCCGGTAGAATAGTGATGTAATGATTTTTTTAAATAGCGTTTAGGAGTTGTCAGGGCAGTTTTCCATGTTCGAGCAATTCCTAAGAAAACATTTTTTTGATTCGTTCGACAGCTTCTAACGTACTTTTTCTGTTTCCGAAAGCGGTAAACCGGAAAAAACCTTCGCCGGCTTGTCCAAAGCCTGAGCCCGGCGTCCCTACTACTTGTCCTTTATTTAGTAATAAATCAAAAAACTCCCAAGAGGAGATATGGTTAGGAGTTTGCACCCAAATATAAGGCGCATTTACGCCTCCGTAAGTTACCAAACCCAGTGCTTCCAGACTGCGTTTGATTATTTTGGCATTTTCCATATAATAATTAATAACTCTACGGATTTGTTTCTGTCCGTCCGGAGTAAAAATCGCTTCCGCTCCCCGTTGTACAATATACGCTGTTCCATTGAATTTAGTGGATTGCCGTCGTTTCCACATCATATTTAAGGAGAGAGTTTCACCTTTAGATGTTTGTGCAGTTAATGCTTTCGGAACAATCGTATATCCGGCGCGCATTCCGGTAAAACCCGCTGTTTTCGAAAAACTGCGAAATTCGATAGCAACCTTTTGAGCGCCCTCGATTTCGTAAATACTGTGAGGAATATTCGGTTGAGAGATGAATGCTTCGTAAGCAGCGTCGAAAAGAATTAACGATTGATGCTCCAATGCATAATCCACCCATTTTTTCAATTGTTCTTTGGTGAGAACCGTTCCGGTAGGGTTATTCGGATAACATAAATAAATCACATCGGCTGTTTTTGCAGGAAAAGCCGGTACAAAATGATTTTCGGGAGTACAGGGAAGTAATTCTATTTCCCTTCCATTCATTTTATTCGTATCTACATACACCGGATAAGCAGGATCTGTGATAGCAATTTGGTTTTCATAACCCAAAATATCGCCGATATTTCCGGTATCACTCTTTGCTCCGTCGCTAACAAATATTTCGTCAGCTTCGATCGCAATGCCTCTTTCTAAAAAATCATGCTTTAGAATAGCGTCGATGAGAAAATCATATCCTTCGTAAGGAGCATAACCACGCAAGGTTTTAGGATTGGCCATTTCATCGGTAGCCTTATGAATGGCTTCAATCACAGCAGGAACGATTGCTTGGGTTACATCGCCAATCCCCAAACTGATTACAATTTTATCAGGATGCTTTTCTTTATATTCTTTTACTCTTTTTGTTATTTCTGCAAATAAATAATTATTACCGATTTCGGTATAATGTTCATTAAGCTTTATCATAAGTTGTCACTTCGTTTCTTTCATTAGACATCATAATTTCCTTCAAATACTTTCACTGCATCACCTGTCATATAAACATGGTTATTTTTTTCATTCCATTCCAGTTCCAAATCGCCTCCCAACAGAGAAATGGTTGCATTTCGTTCTAATTTACCATTCAGTACGCCCGCTGTCAAAACGGCGCAAGCGCCTGTTCCGCAAGCCTGAGTTTCTCCGCTTCCTCTTTCCCAAACTCTCATTTTAGCATGTATTGGAGAAAGTATTTCTACAAATTCTACATTGGTTCTTTCGGGAAACATCGGATGATTTTCAATTTTCCGGCCTATCTTTTCTATATTTAAGAGATCTATGTTTTTCGTAAAAATAACTGCATGTGGATTTCCCATCGAAATCGCCGTGACGGCGTATTTTTCCGGTTCAAAATCAATCGTTTGATTGATAAGTTTTTTTCTTTCCCACTTTACCGGCACTTTTTCGGCAGTCAGTTCCGGTTCGCCCATATCGACTTTCACTTTTTTTACTTTACCGTTTTCAGGGAATAATTCCAATATTTTTACTCCGCTTTTTGTTTCCAAAGTAATGGTTTGTTTCTGCGTATATCCGGCATCGTATACATATTTACCGATGCAACGAGTTGCATTTCCACACATTTGGGCTTCCGAACCATCCAGATTAAAGATCCTCATTCGGAAATCGCAATAGTCGGATGGCATAATTAAGACCAATCCATCCGCACCAATTCCTTTGTGACGGTCGCTCACTTTTACGGCCAATTCTTCCGGATTATCTACTTTTTCTTTGAAGCAGTCGATGTAAACATAATCGTTTCCTGCTCCATGCATTTTTGTAAATCTCATCAATTAAATATTTTGTTAAAAGGTACAAAGTTAAAGGATTTATTTATTTTGCGCAACGCTTCCATTTAATTGGCCAGGGCAAGGTACATTGTTTAAAATCGTAATGCTAATAACGGCGTATCTGTGTGAAATAACATTTTTCGGGCCATACTTGGATTAAATAACCGTGCAAAAATATTCCGTTTGTAAGTAGATAAAGAAATTACGTCGATTTTATTGTTACGAATAAATCTTTCCATATTCAACACAAAATCATTTCCGTTGATAATATCGTATTTAATAATTGTGTTCGGGTACTTTTTAGCGAAATATTCTTTAATACCGGCTATTTTGATTTCGTTCCAAGCATCGCCGCTATGTCTTTGAGTAATATGGAAAAAGTAATATTCAACCGGATAACGGTCAAACATTTTGAAAAGTGCATTTGCCGCTATTAAATCTTTTTGATCGAAACCGGTTCCGAAAGCAATTCGCTTGATTTCCGAAAAACAGGAGAAAGGTGTTTTTTCAGGAATAGCAAACAAAGGTTCTTTCACGCGGTCTAAAACTTCTGCGGTTACGCTTCCGATAAGGTCAATATCTTTTTGATTTTTACCCCGTGTTCCCATAATGATAAGATTCGGTTTATTGATCTGGCTGTAATTTGCGATTTCATCTTCTGCTAAGCCATTTTTAAGAATAGGAGTAAAAGGGACGTCAGGCCATTCTTTCGCACTTATTTTCTCTTTTATGAATGTTAGAAAATTGCCGAATTCCTTTTCCGCTTCATTTTGCATAACCTTAGTTTCTTCTTCGTTGCTCAACGGGAAAGAAAAAGTATCGTCCAATAAGATAGAAGACGGAAAAAACGACGTATAAAAAGCGTGCATGATAATTATTTCCGCATTTATTTCCTTTGCATAATTAAATCCTATGGCACAAGCCTGAATTGAATAATCGGAAAAATCAACCGGAATAAGGATTTTCCCCGTATGAAATTTTTGAACATCCATGTGTTAAAAATTAAAAAAACTAAGAATCAAAAATGATTCTGGAAATTCTCTTTAAAGGACATTTTCGATTCTTAATTCTTATTTTTATTAAACGTTTGTTAAAACGGTAGAAACATTATGAGTTGTTTCTCCTAAAATAATAAGCGCCTTTTCAAGAATTGTAGAATCGTCCAGCATGACAATACCTCCATCGGGACCCGGTTCAATATGAATACCTCCTCCATTACCCGTACTCTGATTCATCCCACCGAAATAATTTCTTACAGTTTCTACCGGAAGATCTAACTCTGCGGCAATTCGGCGGATACTACCTTCAGGTAATTCGTCTTTAATTCTACGCAACTCATTGAATGTTATTGTTTTCATGGATTTATTTTATATAAATTAATACTAAAACACGATTGATTCACGCTACTAACTTAAACAAAAATATTACATTTTCCAATTTTTTTATAAAATAAATATTTTTAATTTATGAACCTATTTGTCATAAAACAAATTAACTAATTGATTATTAAATAATAATAATATTAAAATACTTGCGATATATACCGAACAGAGCGAATAAATTTCCCGCTTGGAATAAATTGGATTTTTCAGTGCCGCTTGGTCCATTTCAAGAATTTTTTTTCTGCTCAAACGATATAATTTATATACGATATATCCCAATGCAATGCCGGTTAATGTTCCGGCTACTACATCCGAAATGAAGTGTACTCCCAAATAAATTCGTGAATATCCGTTAAAAAATGCAAATAGAAGAATCAGGATTGTGAAAAGACGATTTCGGAAAACAAGGGCGAAAAAGGTAGCAAATCCGAAAGCATTGGTTGCATGACCGGATATAAATCCATACAAACCTCCTTGGTAGCCTAAAACAATATCTACTTGATCTTTGAAATCCGGATGATGCGTAGGTCGAAAACGATGAAAAAAAGGTTTGAAAAATCCGGATGATATTTGATCGCACAAAACAATGAGCAAAACGACCGATAAAATCATCAATAGAATTTCTTTCCAATTCTTTTTATATATAAATACGAAAATGAAACATAAATAAAAGGGAATCCAGGTCCACTTGTAAGAATATAACCAAAAAAAATAATCCCAATAAACAGATTCGCTTCCATTTAGAAAAAAGAACAAATTTCGTTCCAATTGTAATTCTTGTTCTAACATCTATACCTTTTCATTCATGTTGCAAATATACAAAAAATTTCAATTTACACACAGATAAATAAAAATAGACAGAAGAAGATAGATATAGATCGGAAAGATAAAAGAAGCTGTATTAAAAAGTCATTTTTAGATCAATTACCTCCGTTATAATATATTGTAGCGGGGATAAAATCACAAAAATTAGACTTTTGAAACAGCCACGTATCAGACATTTCACATAAATTAAGATCTGTTTGCTTTGATTTTACTTTGAGCATAATTTATATTTCAAATAAAATTAAGTATATTTGTCAAATATAATTCTCCATTTATATTCTTTATGAAACAAAGTATTTTTGAGATATCCAGGATAATTCACGCCCAACCCTGTTCATTACAGAATGTAGATATTCATATTTTATTGACGGACAGCCGTTCTCTATCCGAACCGGCTATTACTTTGTTCTTTGCTCTGTGTACCGAACATAACGATGGACATCGTTATATAATTGATTTGTATGAGAAAGGAGTACGCAATTTTGTGGTTCGGAACGATTTTACCGGTATGGATTGTATTCCGGAAGCGAATTGTTTGAGGGTAAATGATACGCTTGCGGCGTTGCAGCAATTGGCGGCTCATCATCGCCGGCAATTCAATATTCCGATTGTCGGAATTACAGGGAGTAATGGTAAAACCATTGTAAAAGAATGGCTTTACCAACTTCTTCACGACAGGCTTTCAATTGTTCGTTCACCTCGAAGTTACAATTCTCAAACGGGAGTTCCTTTGTCGGTTTGGCAATTGGACAAACAAACGCAATTGGGCGTTTTTGAAGCCGGTATTTCTTTGCCGGAAGAAATGGAACGCTTGAAATCAATTATTTCTCCAACGATCGGCATATTTACCTCCATTGGAGA
This sequence comes from Dysgonamonadaceae bacterium, assembly GCA_031259075.1. GTDB lineage: Bacteria > Bacteroidota > Bacteroidia > Bacteroidales > Azobacteroidaceae > Azobacteroides. The sequence goes on from JAIRLY010000316.1 coordinate 10,552, forward strand.
AGCACATCAGGAAAACTTTCTTTCTCAGGAGGAAAAATGCCTGGAGAAACTTATTTTATTTGAACCGGTCGGGAAAATCATTTATAATGAAGACCGGATGCTGGTTAAATATTGTATGGAAAAGAAAGGTCTTTTAGACAAAGCCTTTTCATGGTCGACTAAAAACGAAAATGCTTTGCTCTATATTTCCAAGATTGAAAAAAATATAGACTATACGATCATTACGTACACGATGCACAATACACGATGTACTCTGAAAATTCCTTTTACAGACGACGCTTCGATTGAAAACGCCATTCATTGCTTAGCTTTTATTCTTTATTTAGTTCCGGATTTAAAAGATTTGTCGGCCCGGTTTGAAAAATTAGATCCTGTCGCTATGCGTTTGGATGTAAGTAAAGGTATAAATGGAAATATTCTCATCAACGATACGTATAATTCGGATATAAATTCGTTGTCCATCGCATTGGATTTTATGGCGCGCCGTTCGACGGACAATCATTTGAAGCGGGTTTTGATACTTTCGGATATTCTTCAGTCGGGAATGGTTCCGGCCGCTTTTTACCGGAAAGTAGCCGAATTGGTACATCAAAAGCAAGTGCAGCATATCATTGGAATAGGTCCGAATTTGATGTCGCATTCCAATCTCTTCAATATAGAAAAAGATTTTTATCCTACTACCGAAGCGTTTCTTATTTCCGGTAATTGGTATCAATTAAAAAACGCTATTATTTTGATCAAAGGTTCGCGTAAATCGCGTTTTGAACGGATTTCCGAACAATTGGAAGAGAAAGTTCATCAAACGGTTTTAGAAGTTAATTTGGATGCAGTGATACATAATCTCAAATATTTCCGTTCTAAATTAAAGCCGGGTACAAAAGTGATTTGTATGGTCAAAGCGTTTGGTTACGGGATAGGATCTTATGAATTAGCAAAGACTTTGCAAGAACGCGGCGCCGATTATTTGGCGGTAGCCTTAGCGGATGAAGGCGCCGAACTGCGGCGTGAAGGGATTACAATGCCTGTTTTGGTCATGAATCCTGAAGAACACGCTTTCAATACGTTGTTTGAATATCATTTAGAGCCGGAGATTTACAACTTAAATATCTTGAATACAATTATCAGAGAAGCAGAGCGACGGGGTATTCTTTCTTATCCCATTCACATTAAACTAAATACAGGAATGAATCGTTTAGGGTTTGATGTACGGGATATTCCGGTTTTAGCTGATAAATTAAATTCTCAAACCGGAACGCTTGTCAAATCGGTATTTTCTCATTTAGCGGGAAGTGATTCCCCTTTTTTAGATGGTTATACGGAACAACAAATTGAGTTGTTTTCTCGAATGTCCAATCAATTGGAACAATTATTAAATTATCCGGTGATGCGCCATTTGCTAAATTCGGCCGGAATTGAGCGTTTTCCGCAAGTTCAATTCGATTTGGTCCGTTTAGGAATAGGTTTGTACGGTATTTCTGCTGTTGACGAAAAAGCGCTTCAATTGGTAGCTTCTCTCAAAACAAGGATATTGCAAATCAGGGACGTCAAAGAAGGGGAAACAGTCGGATATAGCCGGAATGGCGTATTAACTCGAGATTCTCGGATTGCATGCATCCCTGTTGGTTATGCCGACGGCCTGGATCGCCGTTTGGGAAATGGATATGGCAACGTGTTCATAAATGGACAATTATGCCCCATAATCGGAAATATTTGTATGGATATTTGTATGGTGGATATTACTGATGTGAAAGCGGAAGAAGGCGATGAAGTCGTTTTATTTGGCAAGCAAATATCAATCAGCGAATTAGCCGATAAATTACAGACAATTCCCTATGAAATATTAACGGCTATCTCACCGCGTGTAAAACGTATCTATTATAAAGAATAATTAATACTTAAAATGAAAAACATTCCATTCCTCTCTTTATTCTTTACTTTATCTGCTGCCGGTATTTTTGCACAGCAGACGAGCAATGATCTTTCTAAGGACAAGCAAATCGTCGGACAATATTTCATCTATTTGATTACGATACAGGAAGACAGCGCTTTTTATAATTATTCGCCGAACGAGTTAATGATAAAAACAGCGCTCTTTCTTTTGAACACTCCTTATGCAGCGCAGACTTTGGACGTGAACGAAAATGAAGATTTAGTAATTAATCTTCGCGAACTGGATTGCATGACTTTTGTAGAAAATTGTCTGGCTTTAAGTCGAGCGGCTCAGTATTCGCAATCCGATTACGATTATTTTGTCCGGCAACTGAAATATATTCGTTACAGAGGAGGAATTATGAACGGATATACTTCCCGGTTGCATTATACTACCGATTGGATTACCGATAATGTAAACAAAGCAACTATCGAAGATATTACATACGCTTTAGGTGGAAAGCGATTCCGACCGCTTGTGGAATTTATGTCTTCGCATCCGGATCTCTATCCGGGCTTGCGGGAAAACCGGCAAGAAATAGAAGCTGTAATTTCCATAGAAAATACGATCAATCAACGAACTACTTATTATTACATTCCTCAGAATGAAATAAAAGAGAAACAATCGTTAATTAAAAACGGCGATATTATCTGTTTTACCACTTCTCTTTCCGGCTTAGATATTTCCCACTTGGGAATTGCTTACTGGAATAAAGGTCAATTAAGTTTTATCCATGCTTCTACTAAATATAAAAAGATAATAATCAACCCCGAATCTTTGTCGGATTACTGCGGCATGATTAAAACCAATACCGGCATAATTGTTTTGCGCGCGTTGCCGGCAAATTAACTGTCGTTTATTCACAAAAAAAGCGCCCCGCAGTAACGGAGCGCTTTTTTTTATTGATTGTAACTCACGATTATTTTTGTAGAATTACTTTATGTGTAGCGATTCTACCATCGTTGATAATGATCAGGTAAACACCGTTGGCATAATTCAAATCAAGTTCTAATTCACCTGTAGATTGATAAACTGCAATCGTCTTACCGAATACATCCAATACCGAAACAATTGATTCGGGAGCGCTGTTTACAGTTACTTTTCCTTTGGAGAGCGTCGGATAAACACTCGGTTTATTGCTCACCTGTTCGATCGATTCTCCGGTCGTTGTCTTGAACGACCAGGTAAGCGCTTCACGATAAGCAGTCAGAGCGCCATCCGGAATCGTCACCGTATAGGTAGTGTTGTAAGCAAAAGGATCATGAGTCAGAACCAGTTTCTTTCCGCTTTCATCCACGCTATAACTTACATTCCCTACTGTAACTTCGCCTGCCGCAATCGTAGCCGCCGGAAGTGTGCCGGATACAGTTGCCACATCCTTGTTAAATTCTACGGATACTTCAGCATCCAAAGCCACATCTTCAGCATCTGCTGCAGGAGTTTTAGCTACCACAGTTAAGGCCGGAGCCGTAGTGAACGACCAGGTAACAGAGTTGGCTATCTCAGTTACGAGACCTGCCGGAATAACTACTGTATAGCCGGTTTCCGGCTCGAAATAATTTTCCGGAACATCAATCCGTAGTACTGCATCCTGATCTTGACGAGTAACCGGATATGCAACATCGTTTACGGTCGCCTTTATGGTAGCTGTGTCGCCGAGCGTGATAGCTCTATTGAATTGTACCTGAATAAATACAGAGGATGTTTCATCCAAATCTACCGTTGAATTATCGGCAGGAACAAGTTCTGTAACTTCAAGAGCCGCTATTGTCTTGAACGACCAGGTAAGCGCTTCATTATAATCTTCCGCACGAATTAAACCGCCGACCGGAATAGTTACCGTATATTCGGTGTCGTAAGCAAGATTATTATCCGGCGTAATGGTAATTACATCCGTACTTGTACTTCCTGAAGCGGATGATGGAACTTCTACACCCGTATCCTTCACTTTAATAACGTCATGAAGTATTTTGGGAGCTTGTACTCTACCTTCAAGAATGAGATTCGGATGTCTGTTGAATGTGATCGTGATCGGAGCGTCGACAGCAACATCGGTCGCATTATCTGCCGGATCGTAAACAGGCACAAGAGGAGCGGACGATGTTTCGAACGAAAAGGAATATCCCGGATTTCCACTCATATTAACCAGACCTTTAATTGCATCTGCTGGAATAGCCACCTGATAGAAAGTCCCGTATTCAAAATCAGCGTGATTGATTGTGATCGTCTTTTTATCTCCGCTCACTGTGATATCGTCTGTTATGAGATTATCTTCCGCACCGTCCTGTTTGAGAGTGATGCCGCTTAAATCATAAGCGCCGTTTGTATCAATCTCCTTATCGAACGTAACGGTGACCGGAGCATCTATTGCAACGGGAGTTGTACTCTTATCCGTTACCGTGATGTTGGTGATTGGTATTAGTTTAATATCATCCAGATAAGTGTTATTACCCCAATCGGATACGCCTTCAATTCCAATGTAGAATACTCCCGAACCGCCGGGGATTGTTACTTTGTATTGATACCAGCCTTCAGCGCTTTCTACCGGAGCATAATCTTTGCAACGGTATATGGTTGTTAGCAGCGTGGCGCCTGCAGTAGACAGTGAGGATGCGATATAAACATTAACGCTATCTTTTTCGCTTCCATAAGGACCGTTGTTATCCCTATACATCCGGAATGAGAGTTCAGCGGCAGTGCTTCCTAACGAGAATGCCGGAGTAAATAAAATGCCTTTTCTACCCGTGGAGTAATCATAATTATTGAATTGCAACATAGCTGTGCCGTCGTAAGGCGAACAATTCGGATAACCTCCGTTAGTTACCCGTTTCCATAGCCCGTCGTTGTCACTTGTATTTGTCCAGCAGAAATAGGGGAAAACAGTATTTTCAAAACTTTCGCTCCATGGAAGCGTCGAAACAGGAACCGAACAAATTGTATTTGTTACCGTAACGGCGGCTGTATCGTTCAATAAATTGTCATCGCCGTCCAGCGCCGTATAAGCTTTAACCGTGAAATCGGTGGTAGCGGAAGCGGAAAGATCTACTGTCGCCGTAAAAGTATAAGAAACTTCGCCGCCATTAATTGCAATTGGCCCTTCTATCGTTTCCGTAACCGGTTCGCCGCCGTTTATTTCAAATTTCACAGGCACATTTGTCAGTTCCGATGTACCGAAATTTTTCACTGTTACGGTTACCGTTTCGGCGTTCGTTAACTCAATTCCGCTTACAGGTGCTGTAACAGCGATTACGCCGGCGTCGGAACTATCCGTATAGTCGCCGTTGATGCTCAATTCATCCAGAATAATATCGTCGCCATAGCCGGCTACTCCTTCAATAATAACATAATAGGTAGCGTTTGCTTCTCCGGGCAATACAATGTTGTATTGATACCAGCCTGCTAAAGAACTGTCGCTTATGTATCTCTTAATCGTTTTAAGAGGCGTTAATCCCGTAGCGCTTGGACTTGTACTCAGATAGATATTCAATTCTTCTTCCCCTGAATACGCATTCTGATACATCCAGAACGATAATTGTAAATGCCCGGAATGAGTAAATGGCGGTGGAATTAAAATGCCCTGAGCGCCAGAGTATATTTGGTAACAATTCATTCTTATCATACCTGTGCCTTCGTGTGGAGTAACATTGCCAACGTTTGTTACATATTGCCACTGGCTGGCGGAAGATTCTATTTCTCCATTCAGTCCTTTATTTATCCAACAACCATCGGGAGGAAATATTCCGCTGTTAAAATTTTCGGACCACGGAGGCGTAATTGCGCTACAAACGGAATTTGTAACCGTAACGGCGGTTGTATCGTTCAATAAATTGCCGTCGCCGTCCAGCGCCGTATAAGCTTTAACCGTGAAATCGGCGGTAACGGAAGCGGAAAGATCTGCCGTCGCCGTAAAAGTGTAAGAAACTTCACCGCTATTAATTGCAATTGGCCCTTCTATCGTTTCTGTAACCGGTTCGCCGCCGTTTATTTCAAACTTCACAGGCACATTTGTTAATTCCGTTGTACCGAAGTTCTTCACTGTTACGGTTACCGTTTCGACATTCGTTAAATTAATGCCGCTTACGGGCGCTGTAACAGCGATTACGCCGGCGTCGGCAACGTCAACATAGTCGCCGTTGATGCTCAGATTATCCAGATAGAGATTATAGAGTCCATAATTACTTATACCTTCGATAATGATATACATTTCCGTACCGGCCTCGCCGGGTAATACAACGTTATATGGATACCATCCCAATCCGCCGGTTTCGGACGGTTCTAAATCAACGGCTCTGTGAACCGTTTTTATTGGCGTCGACTCTCCAATTTCAGGAACGGTATTCACATAGATATTCACACGCCCTGTATAGCCGTCGCCTAAACTGCGATACAACCAAAACGAGAATTGCAAATGCCCGGTATGGGTAAAGGCCGGTGAAATTAAAACGCCCTTGCCTCCATCGCGAATACCGAAACAATTCAATTCGATCATACCGCTTCCTTCTTGTGGGGTAATGTTTTCGGGTCTGGTAAGCGTTTCTGCTACTCTCCATTGGTAATCAGAGTTTAATGACCCATCAGCATCAGCGCCGTAACCTATCCAGCATGCTGGAGGGAATGTTCCGTTAAAGCCTTCGGATACAAATTCCAGACAACCCAATGTACTGAAAGAAGCGCCTGATACGGGAGTTCCACTTTGTATTGCGTCGCATAATGCGGTAACCGTCCATGTAAAATCCGTTTCGCTCGGCAAATTTTCGATTGTAATGGATTTGTCGGCAGTAATATAAATATAATCTTGATTATTGTAACTAAGCGTTACTTTATATTGATAAGCCTCTGCGTCTGTCGTCCATGCCAATGCAACGGAATAAACGTCGGGAACGGGAGTCGCCGGAACGGGAAGTATATTACAATCGGCAGCTTGCAACACCATGCGAAGAGCAACCGTGCCGATATACCCTGAGAGAGCCAATGCATCTCCCGTCTTTTCATAAAAATTTCTAATAGCGCCTGTCCCTGTGATACCGCCCACTCCATTTTCAATGGCCAAAAAGTAATCACCGGGAGTCAATGTTACCGGAGTATCAAGAGGAAATGTATATAAACCTGCTGCCGCGCTTCTTGTCACCTCTTTGGTGAATAGCGGCGTAGATTCAACAGTCAAATCTCCATTCAAACGGTAAAGAGCAATCGTAAATGTCAAAGAATAGGTGGAGTGAAACCCAAAACCGGCGGCTACACCGGTAAGTGCAGTCTGATTTATAATCTTATAAATATTTCCGAATGTTTTGGATAGGTTCATATCTCCTACCGTAAAATCAGTTTCACTTAGCGCTTCGGTAGCATATACGACGCTGGTGCCTGTAAAAACATGTTCGGCCATATTATCGTCCGTATATTCGTCTGTTTCGCTTTGGCTTGCTGCATAAGTTACCGTATTTTCTCCGCTTACAAAAGTAACGCCGGAAGTGATACTGAAATCACTTGTAGCTTCCGGCTCCAGAGAAGCAACCGGAGGTGTACCCGTAAGCGAAGCGCTTCCGTTTACCGTAGCCGAAAAAGCAACATTGGTTTGGGCGGCTAATCCGGTGTTTTGGATTTTAGCGAATATCGCATTTTGCGAAACCGGCACTTGTTTGTAATTGTAAGGGAAATCTCGCGTTAGCGTGATGTTGTTATCTACCGGTCCTTCCAATGTGATATCATCCACTAAAGCATGATCTTGATTTGCCGGCGCACCATCTTTCTTAGGCGTAATTCCATGAAAACCGATGTAATACGTACCATTGCTTGTGGGGGTATAGGATACCGTTTGTTCTCTCCATGTTGTACCATAACCGTAAGTGAAATCGGTACTGCTGTCGTAAATAAGGGAAGTAACGCTTTCCCTGTTTGTGGCCGTTGCTATCCCCACTGCTATACGGGGACTGGGCTGTACATTAAATAAACGCACCCAAAAGGTCAGATCGTAAGTTGCGCCTGCTTTCAAAGTTATACCCGGACTAAATATCCATGCATCATTGTCTTCGGAAGCATGTGTAACATTTCCAATGTTCGTCAGGTCGTCATGACCGGCTTGCGGTGTGTTCGACGTGTATGCCCATGCATTACCTCCATTCGGCGGAGTCGCTTCATTAGTCCATTCCGCAAAATCATCCGCCGTTTCAAACGTTTCCGCAAACAGCGTTATTTTTTGCGCAAAAACCGTGCTGCTTATAAACAGCAAACTTAAAAAAATAAAGTAAATTCTCTTCATACTCTTTAATTTGTTTAATAATATATATAAATTAATTAAATAAAGTTACAAATATATAGCATTGTTTCGAAATTTGTAGTATGATAATTATTTTTTTTTCATTTTTAGTCAAAAAATTTATTTTCAACACCGATAAACGCTGAGTAATGGGGGTACAGTCGCCTTGATGCCGTAGCGTTTTTTGATTGTGCGGTACTTTGCTTTTCCCTGTATTTTTTAAAAACAACAGGGGTGGAGAATCTCCACCCCTGTCTATTACGGCCATAATTACTCTCTTCTGTATAAAATATCTATCGCAGGATTGATAGACAAATTACCTAATTGTCATTTTGCTTGCAGCGCACACTAAACAAATGGGACTTTTGAACGAATTGCCGATTCACAGCGATGTAGTTGTAAGTAAAGGAACGACACCAAGCGGTGTAAGTGCTTTCAGTCATATTGGAACTACTCGACCAGAAGTTAACGTTCGTACCGTAACTTTGCGCCTGGTTACCATATATGTAGCCCACAAGCAAAACGTCGAACCCGCCGGCGTTATATAATTTACTCGTGCCGTTCGTAGACAGGCTATTAACCGCCGTAGTGCTTTTCATCTTCTGACCATGCTCGCCGCGGTAACCACTTGTTGTGGTATACTCAGAATTCCAAGTAGTTGGGCCGGTAGTCGAATATGTATCAGCCGCGCTCAGGGCAATTACCTCTTCCAGTTGATTCCATTCATAATCGCTCGGCAAATGCCAACCCGTCGGACAGATACCTTGACGAGTTG
>JAIRLY010000008.1 GCA_031259075.1 Dysgonamonadaceae bacterium
AGACGGCAGTGTTCGGTTTTGCCGGGTTGGATATATTGTTGATGCCGGTTTCGTGGAATCCGGCCAACGCGGAAATTAAGTTAAACAATGTTACCACTGACGGCCAATAGAAATAAAAGAAACCAACAAATTTATTTGACTTATGAGAATAGTAATTGAAGAAGAAAAAAAGGGAGAAATCCGCCGGATACAGGAACGATTTCTAAATCGGCTTTCGCAAAAAGAAATAGAAAAAGGAACGGCGGCGGCTATAAATCAAGTCACGGGACGAACTGTAACCCGCTTGAATAAAGTCATAAAAAAAGAATATAACATCGACGGGAAATATTTAAAACGGATAGCTGTAATCAATAAAGCAAAGGCCGGCACATTATTTTCCGAAATATGGCTCAGGACGGCTCCCGTCCCTTTTATAGGATTCAAACCCAAGACAAGAAAATCTTCTATCTCCATTACTATAAAAAAAGGAAAAACCGAAGTTTTCCGCCATGCTTTTGTTGCTACAATGAAAAATCCCTCCAAAGAACTGGGGAAAATCTCAGAACACAAAGGTATATGGTTTAAAGGCGTACGTGGAGGAGAAGGGAAAAGTATTCCCACAAAGAACTATTCGTCGAAAGAAAAGAGGTACAAGTATAAGATAACCGAATACAAAACGGCTTCGCCGTGGTCCATGTCATTATACCGCCCGGTGGCTATGGAGATTCAATCTTATATGGGTACGGAAGTACTTAAAAGAGTAGAAGGGATATTGCAGGGGAAAGTCGATAAAATAATCGGAAGATGAAAGCATGCCTTATACACCAAAAAAATCTAAGGTTCTATTTGTCAAGTCGGAACAGGGGGTCGTCCCACTCGCATTTTCTCGTTAGTTAGCAGGATGAAACGAAATATTAAGTAAAACGTTTTCAGATAGATAAATCATGAAAGATTGGGTAACAATTTCAGAGTTTGAGCGATTGACCGGATTAAACAATAGAACAATCATGTCGGCTATACAGCGCGGTTTGATTCCGGATGACTGCATTTCCCGCACAAATAAGGAAAATACAGATGGAGTGTTTTTATTCGATGATGTGGAAACTACTGCGCCTGCCGGACCGAAAAAGACTACTGCGCCGTATTATATAAATCCACAACCGGCCGCCGTACACTGGTATGATAACATCAATATAGCACGTGAACCTTCATCTAAAATCCGGGAAAGACTGGCCCGGTACATTTTTACTTTCGATCCGTCTTTTTTCGATGATCGTCCGCCTGATTTTCCGGTAGATGACAGCGAAAGCGAAGCGGAAGCTATATCGAACGCGGAAGCTATACGCCGACAAAACATTAAAAAAAACATTCTGCTGGATATTGAGATACGAAAGCAAAATGAAATATTGGTAGAAAAGGCTCGTGTGTTTGATCAGCTATTCAGCTTTGGGAACGAATTGCGGAATGCATTTTTATCCATTCCCGATCGGATAACGGACCGGGTGATTGCTTCTACCGGTAATCGAACAAAAATACATGGTATCATTTATGATGCTATTGCGAAAGAATTGGAAAGGCTATCGGACATTAATAATCGAATGAAATAAAATGGACGGCTATACATTAACAGAGAAGATGAGAAAAGCGCGTAGGCGTTTCAGGTTTACCGCAGTCGAACAAGCCCTTTTTTACGAATTAGTGGCTATTTGTAATGGCGAGGACTGGGGAGATGCTTTTGACTGCTCGAACATTGAACTCTGTATGGCTTTAAACATTCAGGAAAAAACATTGATAAAAGCACGTGAAAACTTAATCAATGCCAAAATGTTTTATTACAGGTCAGGGAAGAGTAAGCGATCGGTTGGTTCGTATTCTTTTGTTACTCCATTTGCAACTACTGTAAATAATACAGTAGTTAATACAGTCAATCCGACAGTCAATCCGACAGCCAATCGTACAGTCAATCCGACAGCCAATCGTACAGACTTATTTAAAGGAAAAACTAAAACTAAAACTAAAACTAAACCCCCTTCACCCCCTTTGCAAGGGAATGAAGGAGTTGAAGATGAAAAATCGTGGAGAAATGATTTTGATATTTATAAATCCGAGTTGCGGGAGGCGTTTAAAAAAGTGTCGAATAATCAGGAATTTATAGATAAACAAGAACGGTATCATCCGGGCTTGAATATCTGTCTTTCGATTGAAAAGGCTTGTGTCAATTATTGGTCGAAAGAAGTGGGATGGAAAAAGAAACGAAATTCCCCGACGAATACAATCGATTGGAATGCAACCTTTATCAATGCTTTAGATGTCAAATCGAATCAAGTTTGGTTAAAAAAAGATGAAACAAATGGAAAAGAAGATGAAACAAAACTTCCCGCTTTCTATTGAGAATGAGGGGCGTATATTACCTCAAGCAAGGGATTTGGAGGAAGCGGTCATAGCGGCGGTCCTTCTTGAAAAACACTCGTTGAATATTGCGAAAGAGATAATTACAGACGAAATGTTTTATGACCGGCCCAATGGAATTATCTATAAAGCAATCTGTAGGCTTGACGTTGAAAATAAGCCGGTTGATTTACTTACTGTCATTGAACAGTTGAAAAAAGAAGGAAATTTGCAACACATCGGAGGCGTTCTATATCTCGCAAGGTTGACGTCCAAAGTTGTTTCCTCCGCACATTTGGAACACCATTGTAAGATTGTGAAACAAATGTACTTATGCCGTAAATTTATCGAAATCAGTCAATACGATACCGGAGTAGCTTTCAGTGCAACGGAAGATATTGATGACGTTTTGTATTCTCACAGCAAAAAATTAGAAGCCTTGCAAGAGCTTGCCATCGGAAAGGGCGACATCAAAGCTTTGTGTGAAATTCTGAATGAGGCGGTTATCCAAATGTACCAACGAAAAGAAAAAGCCCAAAAAGGCATTCAACCCGGTATAACGACCGGTTTGGCCGATCTGAATCGAATCACCGGCGGATGGCAAAAATCCGATTTGATTATTTTGGCAGCGCGTCCCTCTATGGGAAAAACGGCTTTGGCTTTGCACTTTGCCAAACGCGCCGCCAAAGACGGAACTCCGGTTGCTCTGTTTTCGCTTGAAATGTCGGATGTAAGTCTCGCGAATCGTTTGTTACTTTCCGAAACCGACGTCAATCCGGATAATTTCAAGTTAGGAAAACTATCTCAACAGGATACGATTACTATTGAAAAAGCAGTCGGAAAGCTCTACAACTATCCGCTCTATGTCGATTCCAACGCTTCGGTAACGATGAATTACATTCACTCCCGCTGCCGCTTACTGAAAAAACGCGGTAAATGCGATTTGGTGATTATCGACTACCTGCAATTAGCAGGAGAAAAAGGAGACAAAAACCGCAACCGCGAAAACGAAGTATCGCAGATGAGCCGAGAAGCCAAATCAATAGCCAAAGATCTGGATGTACCGGTAATCCTGCTTTCACAGCTAAATCGCGATGTCGACAAACGAACAAAGAAAATACCGGTACTGGCAGATTTGCGGGAATCGGGAGCCATCGAACAGGACGCCGACATGGTGATTTTCATTCACCGGCCGGAATATTATGACCTGCGTACCGAAAAAGGATATGGCGAATTGATTATATCTAAATACCGGAATGGATATACCGGACGGATTCCGTTCAAATACAATGAGAGTTTAACGAAAATTTATGATTTCGATGCTAAAAAGCAGTCACCGAATAATTTCCCGTTTTGAAAATCAGCAATGAAATTATATCCGGACATACAGGGTTTATTGAACGGTTTGCGGCCCATCCGCCGGGTCACCGTATCCGAATGGGCGGACAAATACCGCTACTTATCTCCTGTTAGCTCAGCAGAACCCGGTAAGTACCGGACATCCCGGACGCCCTACATGCGCAAAATCATGGATTGTCTTTCTTACAAAGAACCTTACAAAAAAATCGTATTCATGAAAAGCGCACAAACCGGAGGTTCGGAAGCCGCAGTCAACTTTATCGGCTATGCCATACACATCTGTCCGGCGCCGATCATGATGGTACAACCCAACGAAGACATGTACAGGAAAGTATCCAAAGGGCGGATTGATCCGCTTATCGAAATGTGTCCCGAACTGAAATCCCGCGTGTCGGAAAAGAAATCCCGCGACAGTTCAAATACCGTTAATCAGAAAAATTTTACCGGCGGCGTTTTGTTCCTTACCGGGGCCAACAGCGCCGCCGGACTGCGTTCCGTTCCCGTCCGGTTCCTGATTCTCGACGAAGTAGATTCCTACCTGCCTAATGTGGACAACGAAGGTTCGCCGATTGAACTGGCCATTGCCCGTACCGAAACATTTCCGAACAAAAAGATTTTTATCATCAGTACCCCCACCATTACAGGAATGTCAACTATCGAAAGTGAATTTCTTGAAACCGACCAAAACTACTATTACGTGCCCTGCCCGCATTGCGGCGAAATGCAGCGGCTTGTATGGGGACAGCTGCAATGGGAGGAAGGACATCCCGAAACGGCCCTGTACTACTGCATCCATTGCGGTGCAGGTATCGAAGAAACTCACAAAGAAGAAATGCTGGCACAGGGCGAATGGCGCCCGGCCTGCCCCGAACTTTCCAGCCCGGATACGATCGGATTTCACATCAACGCACTATACGCTCCCGTTGGTCTGGGCTCACCATGGAAAGACTTAGCCGGCTTATTCCTGAAAACCGGAAAGAATCAGAACAAGTTAAGAACGTTCGTCAATACCAAACTGGGCGAAACATGGGCCGAACGCGGGGAAGCTCCGCCTCACAAAAACCTCTACAACCGCCGGGAAAACTATCCGCTGAATACAGTTCCCGATGACGTTTGTTTCCTTACCTGCGGTGTAGACGTACAACGCGACCGTCTGGAACTGGAGATCGTAGGCTGGTGTGCCGATAAACGATCTTATTCGATAGACTATCGCGTATTAGATGGAAACCCTGCCGCTACCGATGTATGGAATCAGTTAACCAAAGTATTGGATGAACGGTTTTTGCGTCGAGATGGTCTGGAGTTTCCAATTCGTTTAATGGCCATCGACAGCGGAGACAATACCTCGCATGTCTACAATTACTGCCGCCGATTTTCCACCCAGCGCGTTATACCAACCAAAGGGCAAGACGGATTGGGTATGGCCATTTCACCCCCGCAACAGTCCAAAGTAACCAAAGCCGGGAAAAGAATCGGAAACATCGGCGTTTGGAACGTCGGCGTTTCGTTCCTGAAAATTGAACTGTATGCCAATTTACGACTGGAAAAAGACAGCGATGGAAATCCACCGCCCGGTTATTGTCACTTCCCGGAATACCCCGAACACTACTTCCGAGGATTAACCGCCGAAGAACATGTCACTAAAATAGTACGCGGCTACCAAAAAATGCAGTGGGTAAAATCGTATAACCGCAACGAACCTTTAGACTGCCGGATATACGCACGCGCCGCTGCCGCCGTTGCAGGACTTGACAAATTGAATGAAAAACAACTGAAAGCAATGGTAAAGGCGCCGCTACCTAAAAGCGAATCAAAAAGCCAGCCACAAGAAACATATCGTCAGGTTAGAACTATCTGGAACCGGTAAGTGATGAAGCACGAAGGCACGAAGGCACGAAGGCACGAAAGGGCGAAAGGGCGAAGGCGCGAAAGCGTAAAGCGTGGCCCATTAGAACACAGATAATCATGGAAGTAATTATTTAAAATCCATGTTCTAATGGGCAGTTAACTCCTTTCGCGCCTTCGCGCCTTCGCGCTTTCGCCCTTTCGTGCCTTCGCCCTTTCGCGCCTTCGTGCTTTACATCACTAATCGCTGACTTCGAATCGGTAAACAGCAAAGGTGTTGGCCTCCAATTCGGTATGAAAACCGTTTTTATCAATAGAAATCCGGCTTTCCTGTGGAAAAATGACAGAAGGTTGTTCAAGGGTATTATCTGCATCCGAATTATCGGAATGAAGCCGGATGCAAGTTCCGTCTTTTAAGATTTCCCGTTTCTTCAATCCTGAAAAGTTCAACGCAATCGCTTGCTTTTCGCCGGAAGTATTTACCACTTTCACGATAACCGTATTCGTTTCTTCTTCCCATACAGCGCTTGCAAACAATCCGTTCTGATTTTCGGCTCCTGTTACCGGTTTTTGATTCATCGTTAATGAAAGCACGTGGCTACCCTTGTTATGAGAATAGAGTTGCTGCACGTAATAACTTGCCGTTCGTACACAGTTCAGATTATCGAACCAAATCATGTCCGGTCGCCATTGCCAGCCTTCGACATGGGCCAGTAGCGGCGCATAAGTAGCCATGTGTACAATATCGGCGTTACGTTCCAAACCGGTCATAAAGGCGGCTTCCAACAACGAAGCATGGAAATGATTCCATTTTTTCCCTTTTCCGTGACAGGCATATTCGCCGGCAAACACTTTAGGCCCTTTGCGGTCGTAATTGTCGTAACGACCGGCTTGCGTAAGAAACCAATTTTCGGGACGATAAAAATGTTCATCCACCAAATCTACGTTCAAACGCTTCATTTCCGGCCATAGATAATCAAATTGTTTTCCTTCCGAGTCGGGGCCTGAACTGCCGATGATCCGAATTTCCGGACAAGTTTTCCGGATAGCATTGACAAACGCCTCTAAACGTTCGGGATATTCGGGTCCCCATTGTTCGTTTCCAACAGCAATGACTTTTAGATTGAATGGTTCCGGATGTCCCATTTCGGCACGTATTTTTCCCCAAGTAGATTGGACGTCGCCGTTGGCAAATTCAATTAAATCTAAGGCGTCTTGAATGTAAGGGCCTAAATCGGAAACCGGTACATGAGCTTCCGGTTTGTTGTTCTGGAATTGGCACGCCAATCCGCAACTCAATACCGGAAGCGGTTCTGCTCCTATTTCTTCGGACAGCACGAAAAATTCATAAAACCCTAATCCGTAACTTTGATAATAATCCGGGTAAAAACGGTGCTGAAAAGTATAATGCCAACGGTTCTCGTTCAACGGACGGTTTTCTACCGGGCCGATTGTTTTTTTCCAGTCGTAACGGGTATTTAAATCGGTACCTTCCACGATGCATCCGCCCGGGAACCGGAATATGCCGGGTTTAATATCCGCCAAAGCCTGAACCAAGTCTTTTCGCAGACCATTCTCATGTCCTTTCCATGTATCAACCGGAAAGAGGGAGATATGTTCCAGATCGACCGGTGTTTGCGATGCGAGAAAAATACGAAGGATGGATTTGGCTTCCGTTATTTGAGGCTTCATCAGGATTTGGTATTTTTTCCACTCTTTGGAATCAATGACGATTTCTTGTGACGCGATAGCATGTTCTTCCCCTTGACTGTTGGGTTTAACTAATTCCACCCGTATTTTTGCCGCTTTTGTTTCTTCCGGCAGTCGCGCCCATACCGAGAACCGGTATTCCTCGCCCTTTTTTAGGCCGATACCAAAATAACCTTCGTTTTCCAATCCGGTGCGTTTGTGTTCGTGTTCCGGATAAGAAAGGCGTACATAGTGAGGATTCCGTTCAAAAGGGCCGTCGGCAAGCAAATCTACTTTGCCGAATGTTTTCCACGCCATTAAATTTTGAGGAAATTCAAAAGAACGGTTTTTAACTAATTCGGCATATAAACCGCCGTCAGCTCCATAGTTGATATCTTCGAAAAATAAACCGTACATAGTGGGTTGAACAGTTGCCGATTTTTTTGTGACGTTAATATACATTTCATTTGTTTGCGAGCGCATTGCATTAGAGGCTATTACAAAGACAACCGTCCCAATTAGTAATTTGTAATTCATCATGGTATTTTTATTTTTTATTTGTTATTTATTATTTTATTCTTTTTCCCCACACTGAACGTCCGTTTCTATCCAGTCCTGTAAAGAGAATGGTTTCCCTTTCGTTTTCCCAATCCAATCCGGCAAAAACAATAAGATTATCAACAAGTTCCGTATCCCAATTCAATCTTAACAATTGTTTTTCAGCGGAAAATTCCCAGCTTCCGTTTTCTCCGATTTTTCCGGAAAGCGTTAATAAAAGATGCGATGAGCAATTGCTTTCCTGTTCTTTTAGATTACCTTCGCCCCGGAGTACTTGTCCGGCCTCCAAATTCCGTTCATGTTTCGGCTCTCTGATACGTATAATTTCCCATTCTCCGGCTATATCGTCCGATTTAAAACGTTGTGGTTTGCTTCCGGCATATCGTTCGGGAGAAACCACCGGCCAACCGCCGGGAGTGAAGAATAATTGCCGCACATGTAAAACCATCATCATATTTGTCGGCGACAACCGTCCCTGGTGGAACATGAAAAATAGTCTGTCTTCCGTTCTCAACACGCCGCAATGTCCCGTTCCGGCCCAGCCCGGATGATTATCGAAGCGATAAGGAGCGGTTAATACAGGAAAATCATTGAGCGTATCCTTTAGATTTTGTCCTGTAAAATCGAAAAAAGGACCTTCGGCATTATCCGAGCGACCCACCCTCACATTGTATGTTGTCATCAGAGGATCGTAAGAAACAAACAGAAAATATTTTTTTAATTCGGGATGATAGATGATTTCAGCTGCTTCTAAATTGTCTTTCCTGTAATTCTCTCTTCGTGCAATTAAATGCCCCTGGTCTTCTTTTTTCAAGCATAAACCGGTTTCCGGATGAAGTTCAACGCAAAACAATCCTCCAAAAAACGACCCGTAGTGCATCCACCACCGGTCTTTTTCGTCAACGATCACACTTGGGTCAATGGCGTTCATCACACTTTGTTCGTTGGTTTTTACCACACATCCTTTTTGTACCCAAGGCCCTTCCGGGGAAGTAGACTCGGCCAATCCGAGATACGATATTTTTTGTCCGAATGACGACACGCAAAAATAAAGGCGGTAAATATCTTTGTGTTGAATAATATAGGGCGCCCAAATATTCACCGCCCCACGTCCATTGGTATGGCTTTGTACCCACTGTACCGCTTCTTCCGGGATTTCAGGAAAAGCCCAACCGACAAACTCCCAATGGATAAGATCTTTCGACCGGCGCACTTGAATATACCCTGTCGGTATATTTTTTTCCAATATTGCTGTCTTTTTTTCTGCGAAAATAGCGTCTGTAGAATACATATAATAATAGTCGCCGAATTTTTTGCAAGCAGGATCATGTACATTATAGACACCCCATTTCTTGTAGTTCTCTATGTTCGACAAAGCAAAATAATTGTCTTCCCAAGGTTTTTCGGAATGAAATGGAACAAAAGGTTCCTGTTTATTGCATGATAAAAAACAGAAGACTCCAAAAAGTCCCGACATCATGCATAAATATGTTCTTTTATTCATTTTTGACTTCAATTTTATAGCTCGCAAAGGTAAAGCGGCGAAAAAACGCAACGGTGGACAGATGAGCATAAATAGAGGATAAATTACCGCAGATGTCGAATGATGTTTTGAATATTCGTTATGGACGTTTATTTTTGTTGCATATTCTTAAATGAATAAATACTTATGAAAAAACGATTATTCTTTTTTATTTGCCTGTCCTGTTTTTTTGTTCAAAGTCAAAGAGTGATTTTATATGCGCAGGAAAATTTTTCCACCCGTTACAATATTACGTATATTACTATGAATGAGGGTTTGTTGCACAATTTCATAGATGACCTGTATAAAGACAAACAAGGATTTTTGTGGGTATCTACCGGTGGCGGGGGACTTTCCCGTTACGACGGTTATGAGTTTATCCATTACAATACAAACACAAGTCCGGTTAAATTGAAAAGCAATTTTATAAGAAATGTTTGTGAGGACGATTACGGTCGCTTATGGATTGTTTCCGAAGGAGGAATAAATATTTTAGATCTTTCTACCCTTCGGGAAACGACTCCGAAAGATTTCACAGGAAAGTATGCAGACCTAACCGGCCTGCCGGCCATCCGCGTAGTCAAAGACAGTAAAGGGTGTATCTGGATTTGTAGCGGAGACGCCTTATACAAAATATCTTTTCGGTCGGAAGGAGACATTGCGGAAATATATACTTTGTCGTCTATCCCTTTACTCATTAAAGAAATCGATTTAAAAGACATAGATAACGACGGAAATATCTGGGTTGGTTTTGGAAATACCGTTTGTAAATTGTATGAAGATAAAAGAGGCTTGTTGAAAGCTGTTCCGGTGGCATCTTGTTTAAGATTAGAAGACGACATATTTATTTCTGCGTTTCAAATGAAAGAAAATGAAGTTTGGATTGGTACGGACAGAGGTCTTATCCGGTACGACAAGAGCAAAGAAATCATAAAAAGATATGTTTATGAGCGAAATAATCGACGGTCGTTGTCGCAAAATCATGTTACGGATTTAGTTATCAGTAGCGATAAACAACTAATTGTCAGTACGCTCAAAGGAATTAATATTTATAATCCGATCACAGATGATTTTGAACGTATTACCAGCGAAGAGGTATCTATGAACAGTAAATTAAACTCTAATTTTATCAATTGTTTGCTGATAGATAAGGATATCGTATGGATGGGATCGGAAACGGGAGGCATCAATAAGATGACGCCTCGGAAATTATCTATCCACAGCTATGTTCATAGTAAAGAAGATAAGAATAGCTTGTCGGACAATCCGGTGAATGCTATTTACGAAGATTCCGACGGCTATTTATGGGTTGGAACGGTGGAAGGAGGCTTGAACAGAAAATCACCCAATTCCGATCGATTCTCTCATTATACGGTAGAGTCGTCGTCCCGTTTGAGTCACAATTCCGTCAGCGCCATAACGTCCGACAATCAGGGGTATTTATGGGTTGGTACGTGGGGAGACGGTATCACTGTTCTGGAGCGGGAGCGCCCGGAACGGCCGGCCATTAAATATATTTCTGCGCAAACACATCCGGGATTTCCCGTCAATTTTATCGGATTTCTTTGTTACGATTCCATAAACAATGGAATGTGGATTGGCTGCAATCAGGGTATTTTTTTTTACGAACCGGCAACCGACCGGATAATTTCTCCTTTTCCCGTTGGCGTTACCCAGAATATTTACGGCGCTATCGGCTCTGTTATTGATCCGAACGGATGGCTCTGGGCGGGTTGTATGGAAGGAATGTATATGATTGATCTGAATAGCCGTTCCGGAGATTCCTTTTCGTACCATTATTTAAGGTATAAATTAGACGAACCGAATTCGAATTTAATCGAAAAAATCTCTTGCTTTTATTTAACGAACGACGGTACGTTGTGGATAGGAAGTAACGGATACGGTATTTATAAATTCATTCCGGAAGATAACGGATTCGGTCATTTTATATCCTACACCACTATGCAAGGATTGATCAACAACACTATCAGAGGCATATTGGAAGACGATTTCAAACGATTGTGGATAAGTACAAATAACGGATTATCCTGTTTTAATCCATCGACCGGACGTTTCACGAATTATACAACCAAAGATGGTTTGACGGATATTCATTTTTATTGGAATGCGTATTGTCGTTCAAAAAGCGGTCTGCTTTATTTCGGCGCATTGACCGGTTTAACGGTAATCAATGCCAACCGCTATTATGCCAAAGACATTTCGGCAAAAGTTACGTTGACTAAATTGCGGGTAGCTTATAAGGAAATTTTTTCCGGCGATAATTATATTGACAAGGACATATCCGTCGCCCGAACCTTGCATTTGCATGAAAGCGATAAGTCGTTTTCATTGGAATTTTCGGCATTGAATTTTGAATCGCAGGCTTCAGCTGTCTACTGCTACCGCTTGTTGGGTTTCGACGAAGATTGGGTGAGTGTTTCCGACTCCCGTCGTTTTGCCGCTTATACCAATCTTCCGCCCGGGAAATACACTTTTCAAGTGAAATACATTCCCGAAGAAGCTTCCGTTGATCTTCCACCGGCAGAGTTGGAAGTAATCATACGCCCGTTTTTCTACAAAACGAGTTGGTTTATTCTGCTCCTGCTGCTTCTGACCGGATTTTGCGGAGTTTATTTGTACCGGATGCGTATTCGCTCGTTGAAAAAACAAAAAGAATTGCTTCACCGGACGGTAGAAGAACGTACGCATGAATTAAAGAAACAAAAGCAACAACTCATCGACATGTCGAAAAGGGTACAGGAGTTGACAATCGACAAATTATCCTTTTTCACAAATATTACGCATGAGTTTCGTACACCGCTTACGTTGATTATCGGACCGATCGACAAGGCTTTGAAACTAAGTAGTAATCCGCAAGTAATTGAACAACTTCATTTTGTAGAGCGAAATTCCAAATATTTGCTGTCGCTGGTAAATCAATTGATGGATTTTCGAAAAGTAGAATCCGGTAAATTGGAAATTGTAAGAACTTCGGGCGATTTTCTCCAATTTATAGATTCTCTGATTGTTCCTTTTGAAGTATTTGCGAAAGAACGGAATATTCAAATTCGGAAATTCTATCGCATGATTGACCCGGAAATCCTGTTCGATCAAGACGCCATGCAAAAAGTGATTACCAATTTGCTTTCCAACGCTGTGAAATTTACACCCGACAGAGGAACTGTAAGTATCTATGTCGCTTCCTGTTTCGATAGAGAAACAAAGAACGAAAATCTTTTTTTGAGTATCAAAGATACCGGAACCGGTATTGCCAAAGAAGATATTACCATGATATTTAACCGGTTTTACCAGTCAAGGAATAACGTTAAATTTCCGATGTACGGACAAAGCGGAACAGGTATCGGCTTGTACCTGTCCAAACAAATTGTCAAGACGCAAGGTGGACGAATTAACGTCAAAAATAACCGCAAAAACGGATCTACTTTTTACATTACCTTACCGTTGATGCGTGAGAAATCAAATCTAAATCCAAAAAAAGATGCAGTGGAAATTTTTCCTGCGGATTCTCACAAACAAAAACAGGAGCATTTCGTTTCCGCTAAACCAACAGTACTAATTGTGGAAGACAATCAAGACATGCGCAGTTATATTCATTCGATTCTCTCCGAACAATACAATATTTTTGAAGCCGGAAACGGTGAAGAAGCTTTAGCTATCTTATCGGATCGAAGTGCCGATTTCATCATTAGCGATTTGATGATGCCCGTGATGGATGGGATGGAACTTTCCCGTAAAGTAAAAGAAAATTTCACTATCTCTCACATCCCGTTTTTGATGCTTACCGCTAAAACCAATCAGGAATCCCGCATCGAAAGCTACCGGATCGGCGTGGACGAATATCTCTTGAAACCGTTTAGCGAAGAGTTGTTGCTCGCGCGGATCCATAATATTTTAGAAAATCGCAAACGATATCAACAGCAGTTCAAAAGAAATATGGATATTAATACGTTGCAAATGGACGAAGAATCCCGCGACAAAAAATTCATCAATAAAGCGTTGGAAATTATAAAAGCCAATTATAAAAACGCCGCTTACGAATCCGGCGATTTTATTGATGCAATGGGTATCAGCAAAAGTTTGCTTAATAAAAAACTGCAAAGTCTTATCGGACAATCCATCGGGCAATTCATACGAAACTATCGGTTGAACATTGCCAGGGAATTAATTATTCAAAACCGGTTTACTCAGAACCTGAATATTTCGGAGATTGCTTACGAAGTAGGATTTAACGATCCCAAATATTTTACCCGCTGTTTCACAAAAAGATTCAACATTACTCCGAGTAGTTTGCTAAACGAAACCGATGAAGATACGCTCGTGTAGTTTTAGAAAGAAGAAAGAGAAGTTTGATAAATTAAATCAATTACGCGGTTGGTTAATGCACCGGTTTCTCCGGTAGAAGGACAAACGCCTTTTCCGTCCAATTCATCGACAACAGACTGTATCATATCCATTTGAATATGTTGCGGCTTAGGGAAATTAAACGTTTCCACTTTTTTATTTTCGAGTCGTAATTCGATATCGGAAAAAGCAAAGGAGGCAAAAGAAACCGAACCTTTTTCTCCAATGATTTCAATAGAATCTTTCTCTTGTATTTGGGAAGACGCATAACACCATACGGCAGAACCGATTATTCCCGTTTCAAATAAAAAAGAAACGCTAACCGTATCTTCGACTTCGTAAAATCCGCCCGTATTTCCGGTTATTCCATTGGCTTTTGTAATTTTTCCTAATAAAAACATCAGGATGTCAATGGTATGGGAAGCCATATCATAAAAATAACCGCCGCCGGCGATTTCTTTTTTTATTCTCCAAGTATGCGTAGAAACATTTTTGTCGGACAGGAGCGGGGAGCGGAAAAATTCGCCTTTTACCACTTGTATTTTGCCGATAATACCGCTATCTATTAATTCTTTTACTTTCAAAAAATAAGCTAAAGAACGGCGATAATAAGCAACGAACAACTTCTGATTGCATGTTTCGGCAGTTTCTATCATGCGCAAACATTCATCATAATTCAAGGCCATCGGTTTTTCCACATATACCGGTTTACCTGCTTGTAAGGCTCTGATTGTTAATTCGGCATGACTTTCGGGTGGTGTTGCGATATAAACGGCGTCGACGTCCCGGTCGTTGATCAAGTCGTCGACATTCGAATAATATTTCGGAACATGGTGATTAATTGCAAATGCTTTGGCTTTTTCTGCATTACGCCGCATTACAGCGACCAATGCCGAGTCTTTGCATTTATAAAAAGCGGGACCGCTCTTGATCTCACAAACGTCGCCGCAGCCGATGATACCCCAACGAATCATGAGCGCACTATTTTTAGATGTAATTCATCTAACTGTTCCTGAGAAACAGCAGAGGGAGCATCAAACATAACATCTCGTCCCGAATTATTTTTAGGAAAAGCAATGCAATCGCGGATGGAATCTAATCCGGCAAAAACGGACACGAAACGATCCAAGCCGAACGCAATTCCGCCATGCGGAGGCGCTCCATATTTGAACGCATTCATAAGAAAGCCGAATTGCGCCTGCGCTTGTTCGTCCGAAAATCCAAGAACGGAAAACATTTTCTTTTGCAGTTCGCTGTTGTGAATACGAATAGAACCGCCGCCGATTTCTACTCCATTGATAACCATATCGTAAGCATTGGCACGAACACGTTCGGGGCTGGTTTCCAGCAAAGAAATATCTTCCGGTTTGGGGCTGGTAAACGGATGGTGTTTTGCAAAATAGCGTTTCAATTCGTCATCATATTCCAATAAAGGAAAATCGGTTATCCAGAGGCAATTGAATTGGTCTTTGTTTCGTAAACCCAAACGAGCGCCCATTTCCAGACGAAGTTCCGACAGTTGTTTTTGTGTCTTTTCGGTTTCTCCGCATAAAACAAGCAATAAATCGCCCGGCTTTGCTTTCGCCCGGTCTGTCCATTTCTGCAAATCATCGGCGGAATAGAACTTATCAACAGATGATTTCAACGATCCGTCCGCATCGTAACGAACATATATCAAGCCTTTTGCGCCGATTTGCGGACGTTTTACGAAATCGGTTAATTCGTCCAATTGTTTGCGGGTATAGGAAGCGCATCCTGCTGCGCAAATCGCTCCTGCGTATTCGGCGCTGTCGAATACGCCAAACCCTTTTCCGGTTGTTAAATCTTTGATTTCAACGAATGGCATACCAAAGCGCGTATCCGGTTTGTCCGAACCGTATCGTTTCATCGCGTCGGCATAGGATAAACGCGGAAAATCGGGAATGTCTATTCCTTTAACTGTTTTGAACAAATATTTAGTTAATCCTTCAAAAAGATTCAAAATGTCTTCCTGTTCAACAAACGACATTTCACAGTCGATTTGGGTAAATTCCGGTTGGCGATCGGCGCGTAAATCTTCATCACGATAACATTTTACAATTTGGAAATAGCGGTCAAATCCGGAAACCATCAACAATTGTTTGAATAATTGAGGCGATTGAGGCAAAGCGTAAAATTGACCCGGATTCATTCGTGAGGGAACGATGAAATCGCGTGCTCCTTCCGGCGTTGAACCGACTAATACCGGCGTTTCTACTTCCATAAATTTACGTTCATTCAGATAACTGCGTGCTGCAAAAGCCATTTGATGACGTAATTCCAAATTTGAACGAACCGCCGTTCGCCGTAAATCCAAGTATCTGTATTTCATTCGCAAATCGTCTCCGCCGTCGGTATCTTCTTCTATCGTAAAGGGCGGCGTATCGGAAGGATTGAGTACAATCAATTCCGCCGCAATAATTTCAATATCTCCGGTCGGAAGATTTGGATTTTTGTTGGAACGTTCGGTTACTTTTCCTTTCACTTGAACGACCCATTCGCGGCCTAATTTTATAGCTTGGTCGCACAATTGAGTATTGATTTCCTGATTGAAAACAATTTGAGTAATACCGTAACGGTCGCGAAGGTCAACAAAAATCATTCCGCCGAATTTTCGCGTTTTTTGCACCCAACCGGCCAAAGTTACTTCTTGATTTAAATGAGCGAGGCGGAGTTCTCCGCAACTGTTTGTCCTGTACATGTATGAAAATTAAAAGTTAAAAACTGTTTGGAGTGCAAATGTACACGAAATTTTTGACATTCCGCACAGTAAGAGTTAAAAACTAAAAACTAAAAGTAAGCACGAAAGCACGAAGGCGCGAAAGCACGAAGGCGCGAAAGCACGAAAGCACGAAAGCGCGAAGGCACGAAAGCGCGAAGGCGCGAAAGCACGAAAGCACGAAGGCGCGAAAGCACGAAAGGGCGAAGGCGCGAAAGGGCGAAAGGACGAAAGCACGAAGGCACGAAAGGGCGAAAGCACGAAAGGGCGAAGGCGCGAAAGGGCGAAAGGGCGAAGGCGCGAAAGGGCGAAAGGACGTTACGGCGGCCTGAAAGGACGCAACTTTCATAACCGCAGGTCAGCGACCTGCGGTACGAACGGGCTCCGCGCACCCGCTGACTGAAAAGGCAGGACAAAGCAAGACAAGTCCTGTCTTTCAG
>JAIRLY010000003.1 GCA_031259075.1 Dysgonamonadaceae bacterium
ATAGCGATGCAATTGTGCGCCCACTAAACGGTCTTCCGGGGGAAGCATGTAATGTTCTTCCGGATTACAGGGGCCTGTGGTATTAAAAAAATGCAATTGTCTCATACTTTTTCGGTTGATCTGTGATTTGTTGCAATTGGACAAAGATAATAAAAAAGTTTTGAATGTAAATTATTCCAATCCTATTTTGCCGACTCCGAAAACACCTGTTTTTTTTGTTTTCGGTTCGCTTTTATAACTAATTTTACCGACTCCGTTTACATTTCCATCTAAATGTTGAATGGGATTACACTGAATAGAACCCACTCCATCCAATCTGGCATATATTGAGTCTGCAACTAATTCCAATGCCTTTATCTTTCCGGCTCCTTCCAGTTCGAAAGAAACTCGCTTGGCAGCGCCGGCTAAAATGACCGAACCAATCCCTTCGGTTTCTACTTTTAATACATCGCTGTATAAACTGTCTGCTTGAAATTTTCCGGCTCCTTCCGTTTTAATAAAAAAATTGTCTGTTTTCAGCGCTTTCGTTAAATAGACATTCCCGATAGTTTCTATTTTCACTCCTTTTAAATCAGGTGTTTGTAAGCGAATAATCAGTGGTGTAACCGATTTCAGATGATAATTATTTTTAGTTGATAAAACCAAATTTCCATCCTTTTCCACCTCAACACCTACTTTATCAATCAAATTTGAATCACCGTTGATGAGCAATGAAGTTTCTCCATCTTTCACTTGTTCAATCTGAAGATTAGCATCTAAAAATCCGTTTAATTTTACAGATTCAACCGGAGGTAATTGTTCCATCCTGTCCGCTATAATTCCATTTCCTTGAATTTCAATAACATTCGTTGAATATTTCCAATTCATCCGTATATTGTCCAAATTTACTTTTAATCCGGAACAGGCAAACAAAATCAGCGCTATTATCCAAGCAATCAATCCTGCCCATTTAACACCTCTGTGCACCGGACGGAGTTTAAATAGATGAGAAATGACGGCATAAACCAATGCAACTAACGGGATACCCAAAATAAGACAAAAACCAATGGTTGCTAAAGCCGGATGATTTACAAACAGAAGCGTTTCTTTACTCCACGGTAAAAAATCGTTTATAAAACTGCTTCCTACTCCAAAGATCGTTGCAAACAATACAATGATTGTAATGGCTAAAGCAAATAAGATGGGTATTCCTATCAAACAGCCTAAACCAACCAGACAAACTTTGAAAAAAGCAGCCATAAAATCTACGATTGATACTAAACATCCATTATTTACTGTTTTTACTCCTTCCGCTGCAGCGGCTACCGTTTTGCCGATATTTTCCACTGTAATCGGCTTGCCCTGCATTTCCAGTTTTTGTTCCGCTGTTTTTGCTTCCGGAATAATCAACCAAATCAACAAATAAGCCGGTACAATCCAGCCGGTAGAAACAAAAACTAAAATGGTAGCAATAATGCGGAGTACCAATACGTCCCAATTAAAGTAAGCGGCAATACCCGAAAAAACGCCTCCGATCATTTTATCATTCGGATCCCTGTATAGTTTCTTTTTTATTGTTATATAAAGATCTTTCCTGTTTTCATTTCGTTCTTTTTTTTCACTTTCGCCGAAATCATTCGGACGTCCTACTTGAGCAATTACTTTTTCTACTCCTTCAATATTAATCACATTATACCCCAAACGCCCCCGATCGCTAAAGAGTTCTTCGATTCGAGCTTCAAAGTCTGCCAGAATTTCGATGTGACCTTCTTCGTTACGAAAATAAATACGGAGATTTTTTAGATAATCGTCCAATAACCGATAAGCATCTTCGTCTATATTAAACACTCGTCCATTGAGATTTACTGTTAATGTCTTTTTCATATTATTATGTCATTTATATACTTTTTAAATGATTGATTGTTTCATTTATTTCACCCCAAGCAATACCTAATTCAGTAAGAAATTCCTCTCCTTCTTTCGTCAATTTATAATATTTACGCGGAGGACCCTGAGTTGATTCAATCCATTGATAACTTAATAAATTCATATTTTTAAGCCGAGTCAGTAAAGGATACAGAGTACCCTCCACAACAATTAGCTTTGCTTCCTGCAAAAGCCGGATAATATCCGGAGCATAAGCCTGTTCTCTATTGAGAATCAAAAGAATACAATATTCCAGTATTCCTTTTCTCATTTGAGATTTTACATTGTCTGTATTCATAATTTTGCTATTTTATTATTCAGTATTAGAAATTTGGAATCAAGAATCAAAAGTTATCTTGATTCCAAATATTTATCTAATAATTTTATAGGAAACACAATGCAAAGATATGCTAAATAAAAATACTATGCAATACAAAGTACTATATTTAACATAGTTTAACTTTTAATGATAAAATGTACAAGCGAAAAACGAAATCTCCATTTGGTGTCATTGCGAACCTACTCCATCAGTCGTAGATTCCAAATTTTACTTTTTTCAGATTAACTGATCCTGTTTCGCGGATGATGGTTTAATATTTCACTTCTCAAAAAATCACGATCCAAATGAGTATAAATCTCTGTAGTTGCAATTTTCTCGTGACCCAGCATCGCCTGAATAGCTCGTAAATTAGCTCCTCCTTCCAATAAATGGGTAGCGAATGAATGTCGAAACGTATGTGGGCTGACATTCTTTTTTATTCCGGCCAATTCGGTATAAATTTTTATCAAATGAAAAATCATAATTCGTGAAAGAGCTGTTCCTCGCCTGCTTAGGAATAAAGTATCTTCAAATCCTTTTTTTACAGGGATATGATACCGGTCGGATAGATAAAGATTAATTTCTTTGATGGCTGCTTTGGAGATTGGAACCAATCGTTGTTTCCCTCCTTTTCCTTCCACTTTCACAAATCCTTCATTGAGATAGAGGTTGGGAAAACGAAGTCCGGTTAATTCGGAAACACGTAAACCACAGCTGTATAGCGTTTCCAAAATAGCTTTGTTCCGTTGTCCTTCCGCTTGAGACAGATCAATGACCGAAAGTATTTTATTTATTTCGTCTAATGTGAGAAACTCCGGAAGTTTTAATCCTATTTTAGGAGATTCGAGCAATTCGGTAGGATCGGTTTTAATCAAATTTTCCATTAATAAATAACGGTAAAATGATTTAATTCCCGATACAATTCGGGCTTGCGATCGAGGATTGATCCCCATTTCATGTAAAGAAGCAACCAGTTTTTGTAAATCTTCCAATACTATTTCCTGAGGATGTTTATTTATGTCCCGAAGATAGTTCAATAACTTATTCAAATCATCCAGATAAGCTTCTACCGAATGATATGAAAGTGATTTTTCTAACACTAAATAAGTACGATATGACTGAACTAAAGAAAGAGTACTTTCGTTTTGCATTTTTAAATTCAAAATTAAATAATAATGATTAATTTTGTATTCAAAGATAATAAATATACTTGAAAATAATGAAAATTCAAATTATTAATGGGCCGAATTTAAATTTGTTGGGAACTCGCGAACCGGACGTTTATGGTTCTTCTTCTTTTTCGACTTATTTGGACAAACTTAGAATTAAATATCCGAAAATAGAGTTTGCTTATTTTCAATCGAATATAGAAGGGGAAATAATCAATCAAATGCAGGAAGCCGGATTTTCTTTCGATGGAATTATATTAAATGCAGGCGCTTATACGCACACTTCCGTTGCTATTTACGATGCTATTAAAGCAATAAAGACGCCTGTAATAGAGGTTCATATATCCAATATTCATTCAAGAGAAGAATTTCGACATCAGTCGTTAATAGCAAGAGCTTGTAAAGGAATGATTGCCGGATTTGGATTTGATTCATATCGTTTGGCAGTCGAAGCGATAATTGAAAAATAATTCAAATCCATTTATTAATAAGCACTTCGAGCGCTATCTATTTTAGGCTATCTAAAATAGATAGTCTAAAATAGATAGTCTGATAAAAAAATAGTATCTTTGCCGAAAATTATTAAAACAATTGTGTATGAAAGCGAAGAATAATCCGTTTCTGATAAAAGGATATGTTTCTCCGAAATTGTTTTGCGATAGAAAAATAGAACTTCAGAAACTATATGGCAATGTCACTAACGGCATAGATACTACTCTTATTTCGCCTCGTCGATTAGGAAAAACCGGATTGATTCTCTATTTTTTTGACTTTTTGAGTAAGCAAAAAGAAATTCAAACTATTTATTTGGATATTTATTCCGCTCGTTCATTAAATGATTTCATAAAATTGCTGGCGGAAGCGATATTGTTGAAATTTTCATTGAAGACGAGTATTGGTAAACAATTTTTGGAGTTTCTAAAAGGACTTCGTCCTCTAATTAGTTATGATCCTATTTCGGGAGAACCTCAAGTCCAAATCGTTTATCAGTCGGTACAAGAAAAAGAATATACCTTACGCGGATTATTGCAATTTTTGGACAAACAACAATCTTTAATTGTGCTTGCCATTGATGAATTTCAACAAATTACCGATTTCCCTGAGAAAAATATAGAAGCGCTTCTTCGCACTTTTATTCAGCAATTGAAAAATATCCGTTTCATTTTTTGCGGAAGCAAAAAAGCAATGATGGTAGATTTATTTTCAAATGCGAAACGGCCTTTCTTTGCGAGTACACAATATCTTTCTTTAGATAAAATAGAAAGTTCCGTTTATACAAATTTTATCAAAAATCTGTTTATAAAGAATGATGTAAAAATCGAAGATGAAGCTATTGATTTCATTTTGTTTTGGAGCAAAAGACATACGTTCTTCACTCAAAGTTTGTGCAATATGACTTATTCTATTGCAGATGAATCGGTTAATTTAGATGTTGTAAAAAAGGCATGTCTTGAATTATTAAAACAGAGTGAAACGGTTTTCTTCCAATATCGTCAGTTACTTACTCCCGCTCAATGGAATTTTTTGATAGCTGTAGCTAAGCAAGGAGAAGTGAAACAACTTACAGCAAAGCGGTTTATTACTCAATACAATATCGGCACGCCTGCCGATGCGAAACGAATTAGTAAATCCTTGATCGAAAAGGAATTATTGCTTGAAACAACGTATCAGACGGAAACTGTTTATCAGGTATATGATGTGTTTTTGTCGCGATGGCTCGAAAGAGAATATTAAAGAATTTTGCTAACAATTATGAACGGAACATTTATTCTTTTGATTGTTCTCCTCTATTTTGGAGTTTTATTTTTAATTTCACATTTCATTGGGAAACGACATTCGGGCAATGCGGCGTTTTTTTTAGGAAATCGGAAATCGCCTTGGTATATTGTCGCTTTCGGTATGATTGGATCTTCCTTGTCCGGAGTCACTTTTGTTTCTGTCCCCGGTATGGTTCGAAGTTTTAATATGACCTATATGCAGATGGTTTTAGGTTTCGTATTAGGTTATGTTGTCATTGCGTTCATACTATTGCCTTTGTATTACAAGATGAATGTGACCAGTATTTATACTTATTTAGACCATCGAATAGGCCGCAAAGCTTATAAAACAGGGGCCGTTTTTTTTCTTTTATCCCGCACGATCGGAGCGGCAGCCCGGTTGTATGTAGCCGTTTTAATTCTGCAAACCTATATTTTTGACGCATGGAATATCCCTTTTGCAGTAACTTCCGCAGGGTTTCTCCTAATGATTTGGTTATATACTCACAAAAGTGGAGTACGTGCTATCGTCTGGACGGATTTGTTACAAACATTTTTCTTAATCACAGCTTTAATCATTATTATTTGGCAAGTAGCCAAGGGTTTGCACTTAGATTTTCATGGCATAATAACTTCAGTACAAGAGAGTTCACATTCAAAAATATTTGTTTTTGACGATTGGCGGTCACGTCAGAACTTCTTCAAACAATTTGTAAGCGGATGTTTCGTAACCATTGCTATGACAGGGATTGACCAGGAGATGATGCAAAAAAATCTTTCTTGTAAAAACCTGAGGGAAGCTCAGAAAAACGTTTGTACATACAGTTTGTTTTTTATTCCGGTTAATTTTCTTTTCCTGTGTTTAGGAGTATTATTACTCAATTATGCATCTATTCATTCGATTGCTTTACCGGCATTAGGTGACGACATTTTACCGATGTTGGTATCCGGTGGAACTTTTGGGATCGCAGTCATTCTCTTTTTCACGATTGGAGTAATTGCCGTTACCTTTGCCAGTGCAGATTCTGCATTGACAGGATTAACAACCTCTATCTGTGTGGATATTCTGAACATAACGCAGTACAAAGAGCAAAAAGCAAAGAAAATTCGATTGAGCGTTCATTTGGGAATTTCATTGGCTTTCATCAGTATCATGTTACTGTTCAAAGCAATAAACAACACCAGTGTAATCGACGCCATTTACACCATTGCTTCATACACGTATGGCCCTTTATTAGGTCTATTTGCTTTTGGTATTCTTTTCAAACGCAATACGAACGATCGATGGGTTCCGTTTATTTGTGTGTTTTCTCCTGTTTTGTGTTTTCTTATTAATATTTTATTGCAAAAAACCGTTCAATATCAATTTGGCTATGAATTATTGATAATCAATGCGTTGATGGTGACAATCGGATTATTGACGACTAAAATAGAGAATAAAAATGCAAAAAAGCTTAAGAAAGATATTAACAATTAGAGACAGAAGACAAAAGAAGACTTCTTCATTTTGTCCTCTTTTGTCTTTAAATTTGAAGAAAAATCAATCTTATCATTCTGAAACGCAACGAATCGCGCAGCCGGTAGCGCGATTCGTATGAGTCGCTGTATCAAAATAATTATTCTCAAAGTAGAAAGTATACGAAGCAGTACGTGTAGTTCGATTAATTGTACTACTCCAATAGTTGCCGCAGATACCGACTTTGATCTGCATACCGTCAATACGGCTACGATACCCTGCGGCGGGCAAGAAAAAAGCGGCGGGTTTGTTCGTGCCACCGGGCTTAAGCAAGTAGCCGGAAGTGCCGTTTGTGCCGTCGTCTTGCCAAATCCAGATATTGTTTGACACGATTTGCGCCCATTCAACTTGAGTAGGTACGCGCCAAGGAGCGCCTAATTCGGACCGACAGGGATCCAAATCGGTAATACCGTTCACAGGATTACCCCAAGTCCATTCATTCGCAGGAGCAGTAGCAAAATTTCCATCCTCTTCAGGATATTGACGCCAATCAAGAGTACCGGCATTACGCTGAATAAATTTGCCGAAAATATCAAGAAGACCGGATTTAATCTGACCGTCAGTGTCCAGCGAATCAAGGCCAACGCCATTAGGGGAATTTAAATAAGTGGCAACGGTATTAACGGCAAGTACTTCACGTTTTTGATGACCGTCTTTTTTACGTCCCCATTCATACCAATCACCGTAAACCGTAGGATCGTAAGCTTTATCATTGACGGTAGATGTTTCAGCAGAAGGTTTATAATCGATCTGATAGTCCAACGATAAATCTTGATCTACTCTCAAGTTGGCATTGGCAACTTTTATCCAGCCGCCGTTGGCAAGGCGAGCGCCGGTGCCGTAAACGACGCGACCGGTACCGCTAATGGCGTACTGCGAACCGCTAACTACCACGCAATAAAATTGATACACTTTTCCTTCGTCGCTGATGCCGTAATTCGTTCTGTTGTCTTTATTAATGAAGATGGCATCACTTGTAGCGCCTGCAATGAGTTCAGAAAGCAACGTAACCGGATCGCGTTTGTACCATTGATAGGTAAACCCCGATTTATCTACAGCGGCCAACTCAAAACCCAAAGTATCGGTTAATGATCCGTCAACTCCCAACCAGAGAAATCCCGGCTGACGCAGGAAAATAACCGGAGGTTCCGTTCCGGCATTCATGCTTTCGCACGAAATAACCGGAAACCATTCTACGCCGTTGTTGCAATAAACGCCTTCATTCAATTCTTCGCTATCGGTTAAATTGTAAACCGTTAATCCCTTTACATGTTCTTCAAACGGATTGGGAAGATTCGGAGCGGTCAAATTTACCCTTGGCAGTAAAAAACCCCCTGTAGCATTGTCTTCATTGTTGGGATTTAAATCCAGAATAGCTGAAGAATTAGGATTGGTTGTGCCGCCAATCCGCACTTGTGCATTCGCACTTGCTGCGCTTAACATCCAGAGCGTCAGCGCTAAAAAAATCATTTTTTGTTTCATGTTTAATAAAAATTTAGTAATTTATAATTATGTTCTCTTTTGCCTGTTCAACCCGCTTCGGGGTTGAAAGCGTCGTTGCTTCTTGTTTGTCCCCCCCAATCACTTCGCTTCATTGTGGTTTATTCATCTTGAAGGCCTTCGGCCTTCCTTACTCCATTTTTCATTCTCCATTCTTAACTCTTAGTTCTTGAAGACCTTCTGTCCCGTAGGGACAAAATGTCGGTAGAAAATACGAGCCTCTCCAGCCTTTCCCTGTCCTGTCAGGGACAGAATATGATTTGGTTGATTCTCTCCACATTCCGTCCCTGACGGGACGGGCGACGGTGAAAATACCCCCCGTTTTCTACCAACATGCTGTCCTTGACGGGACAAAAGGCAATATTTTCTTCTCAATACAACCCAACGACGCCCATCGCTATTGATTATCGCTCTTTTGGGGCTTCGCTCCATTTCACATTTTCTATTTTTCATTCTTCATTCTTAGTTTTTACGATTTTAAATTGTTCAACCCGCTTCGGGGTTGAAAGCGTCGTTGCTTCTTGTTTGTCCCCCCCAATCGCTTCGCTTCATTGGGGGTTATTCATCTTGAAGGCCTTCGGCCTTCCATTTTCCATTCCTAACCCTTAACTTTTAGTTCTTAGTTCTTAACTCTTAGTTCTTAGTTCTCAATTTCCGTCTCCGGTAAAGACAACCGGCATTTATTAAACGATGAGAAAAATGATTTTTTTGATTCGAACAGTTGTCTTTACCTTCGACCGGAATAAACGATAGTGATACAGGCGGCGGCGTCCATTCTTAACTTTTAGTTCTTAACTCATAACTCTTAGTTCTTAGTTCGCTTTCAGGTCCCGGAGAGAAGCGGTTTAAAAATACGAAGCGTGGGACTACACTTTATTCGTACTCGAGGTCTTAGGAAACCCATCCAAACAAATAAGTTAAACCCACGCATCCAACGTGAGCGTGTACTTACTTATTCTTGTTTGGATTGAAATTTCCTAAGTTTCGAATACAAGAATATAAGCTAACGCTTTCTTAATTAATTAATGTATGAAAAATAATTTCTGTTTCTTTATAAAAATTTGATAATACTATTTAAAAACCGCACAAAAATAGTGAGATTTTTTTGGAAAAACAAAAGAAAGAACTTTTATTTCTATTGTTTTCCGTTTTCGTATAGACTTTCGTTTATTAGGATTGAGATTGAAAACTTAAAAATTCCCTGCAAATTGTGTAAACGCATCTCTTTTTTCCTCTGTATACCGGAATCATAATACTTCTAAATTATTAATTAAGATACAATTTACATATAAAAATGGTTCGTGAATCGATTATCAATTTTATACTAAACAAGATTTAGCTATTTTTACAAGCGAATAGAACTTCTAAAAAACATTAAACAAATATTTACTTTAATTATTGTATGAAATTCGGATATTTTGACGATTTACGTCGTGAATACGTAATTACCAATCCAAAAACGCCTTGGCCCTGGATTAATTATCTGGGAAACGAAGATTTTTTTTCTTTAATCTCTAATACTGCCGGAGGATACTCTTTCTTTAAAGATGCTAAATTTCGTCGAATTACCCGTTACCGGTATAACAATGTGCCGATGGACAACGGCGGACGTTATTTTTATATCAACGACCAAGGGACAATTTGGTCGCCCGGATGGAAACCTTGCAAAACGACATTGGACAGATATGAATGTCGGCATGGTATGAATTACACGATTATTACCGGAGAAAAGAATGGTATTGAAGCGGAAACTCTTTTCTTTATTCCTCTGAAAACTTGGGCGGAAGTGCAAAAAGTAAAGTTGACGAACAAAACGCAGCGGATAAAAAAATTCAAATTGTTCTCTTTTGCAGAATGGTGCTTGTGGAACGCTGCTACGGATATGGAAAATTTCCAACGTAATTTCTCTACCGGAGAAGTTGAAATTGAAGATTCGGTTATCTATCACAAAACCGAATACAAAGAACGGCGTAATCACTATGCTTATTATAGCGTAAATGTTCCTGTTCAAGGATTTGATACCGACAGAGAATCTTTTATCGGTCTTTACAACGAATTTCGTGATCCTCAAAATGTTATCAAAGGACAACCGACTAATACAATTGCTCATGGCTGGTCGCCCGTTGCATCTCATTATATTGAAGTGGAATTACAGCCCAACGAAACGAAAGAATTGGTTTTCCTTTTGGGTTATGTAGAATACGAAAACCATGCTGAAAAATTTGAAGCGAAAGGAATTATCAATAAAAAACAAGCAAAAGAGACGATTGCCCAATTGGATACGGCAGAAAAAGTAAACACCGCTTTCAATGAGTTGAAAGCCTATTGGGACGATCTGTTGAACCGCTATGTATTGAATAGCGGCGAAGAAAAACTGGATCGGATGGTAAATACATGGAATCAATACCAATGTATGATTACGTTCAACTTTTCCCGTTCGGCCTCTTTCTTTGAATCCGGCATTGGACGAGGGATGGGTTTTCGGGATTCGAATCAAGATTTGGTTGGTTTTGTTCATCAGATTCCGGCTCGCGCCCGCCAACGAATTATTGACATTGCTTCTACCCAATTTCCGGATGGAGGTTGTTATCATCAATATCAACCGCTCACTAAACGTGGGAACAATGATATTGGAGGTGGCTTTAACGACGATCCGATGTGGTTGATTTTCGGGACGGTCGCCTATCTAAAAGAAACCGGTGATTTTTCTATTCTTGATGAAAAAGTGCCTTTTGATAATCAGGAAGGTTCTGAAAAATCGTTGTTTTATCATCTGACAGTTTCTTTCGATCATGTTATCAATAATTTAGGGCCTCACCTCTTGCCGTTGATCGGCCGCGCCGATTGGAACGATTGCCTGAACTTGAATTGTTTTTCTTGGAATCCGGATGAATCTTTTCAGACAACCGAAAATAAAACCGACGGATCTCAGGCCGAATCATTGATGATAGCCGGTCTTTTTATCGTTTGCGGACAGGACTATGTAGAACTTTGTCGAAAAATCGGCCGTGAAGAAGAAGCCGGCCGTGCTCAAAAGCACATCAATTCCATGATTGAAGCCGTGAAAAAACACGGTTGGGACGGCGACTGGTATCTTCGCGCTTACGATTATTCCGGAAACAAAGTCGGTAGCAAAGACAATACAGAAGGCCGGATTTTTATTGAATCGCAGGGATGGTGTTCTATGGCAAAAGTAGGTTTAGAAGAAGGATTGGTTCAAAAAGCGTTGGACGCCGTAAAAAAATACCTTGATACACCCAATGGAATTGTATTAAATCATCCGGCATTCACCGAATATGTAGTAGAATATGGCGAAATATCTTCTTATCCGGCAGGTTACAAAGAAAACGCCGGTATTTTCTGTCACAATAACCCTTGGATCATTATATCGGAAACTATTCTTGGTCGCGGCGATTATGCATGGGAATATTTCCGTAAAATTTGTCCTTCCTATACAGAAGAAAACTCCGATCTTCATAAAGTAGAACCGTATGTATATTCTCAAATGATCGCCGGTAAAGATTCATTCAAACCGGGTGAAGCCAAAAATTCATGGCTCACCGGCACTGCGGCTTGGAATTATTACGCCGTCACTCAATTTATCTTGGGAATTAAGCCCGCTTACGAAGGATTAGAAATAAATCCCTGTATTCCTGCCGATTGGAAAGGATTTAACGTTAGCCGTAGATTTCGGGGAGCGATTTATCACATCGAAATAAAAAATACCGGCGTAAAAAAAGGCGTTAAAAGCATTATGGTAAACGGACAAACAATCGAAGGAAACATTATTCCGTTGCAAACAGAGGGCACGGTAAATACAGTAATAGTAATCATGTAAATAGTATGAAAGACATTCAAAAAATACCTTTTCTTGAGAAATTCGCTTACGGCTTGGGAGATATGGCTTGTAATTTGTTTTGGGCGCTTATCGGTACCTTTGCTGCGATTTTCTATACCGATTATTTTGGAATAACGGCTGTTCAAGCAGCCACTATGTTATTGGTTATTCGGTGTATAGATATTTGTTTCGATGTAGTGATCGGCGCAATGGCCGACCGGATGAAAACAAAATACGGACGTTTTCGTCCTTGGATTCTTTACGGAGCCGTTCCGTTCTGCATCATCGGTTTCATTACATTTTACACTCCCGAATTTACCGGTTGGACCAAACTCCTCTATGCTTATATTACCTACGGCGCTTTTATGCTGATGTATTCAGTAGTCAATGTACCTTATGGCGCTCTGATGGGCGTTATGTCGGCCCATCCGGACGAAAGAACCGGTATTTCCGCTTACCGGAATGTATTGGCTCAAGCCGGCTGTTTTGTTGTTTACGGTTCTACGCTGACTTTTGTCGAATATTTTTCAAAAACATATTCTCCTCAAACCGCTTTTTCTATTGTAGTCGGAATATATGCCGTAATTGCTTTTATTTCTTTGTTGTTTTGTTTTTTCCAAACGAAAGAACGTGTAGAGCCGGTTCACGAAGAAAAAAACAAATTATCCGACGATATCAAGGATTTGGGACGAAATAATCCTTGGATCTTTTTGACTCTTGCCGGCATTGCCATGTTGTTTTTTACCGTTATTCACAGTTCATTGACGACTTATTACGCCAAATATTACGTGGCAAATATGTCGATAATAGATAACCGGCAAGTATTCAGTATCGAAGGGACTTTTTTCGGCAAACATATTTCATGGGAAACCTTTTCTTCTTTACTTTTAAGTTTAGGAGCCATTATTACGATCATCGGAACAATCCTTGTTAAACCGGTCGTTTCCAAATATGGCAAAAAAAAGGTATGGATCGGGTGTTTTATTTTGGCTTCGTTTGCATCCGTTTCGTTTGCTTTTATTCCCAAGACTTCGTTGGAAATGATTGTTTTGATGCAAATTCTTTTTACGATATGCATCGGGCCGACCGGCTTTATCATGTGGTCGATGTATGCTGATGTAGCCGACGATTCGGAAGTAAAAACCGGACGCAGGGCTACCGGTCTGATTTATTCTTCGGCTACGATGGCGCAAAAATTAGGAAATACGATTTCAGGGTCGTTAGGCTTGTATGCTTTAGGCGCTATTGGTTTTGTGGCCAACGACGTAAATATGCCGGAAGACATCCGTAACAGTATTGCTCAAATTTTTGCATGGGTTCCTTTAATCGCTTCCGTATTGGGAATTATTGCTTTGATATTCTATAAACTGGATAACAAAACAATTGAAGAAAATGCAAAGACGCTGGAAGAAATGAAGAAAAAATCAGGGATGTAGACACATTCTGCAACAAGGGCAATGGACAGTCGTGTTCGGAAGACCGCAGGTCTTCAAGATGAATAATGAATAACCCCCAATGAAGCGAAGCGATTGGGGGTTATTCAAATTGAAAGCCTGCGGTTTTCTTTTGTCCGGCGAAAGCTCCGGTCGTGCCTGGCAAACACATTGCCTTCTGTCCCGTTAGGGACAATATGTTGGTAGAAAATATGAGCTCTTTACCCTCGCTCTGTCCCGTCAGGGACAGAATATAATTTATTCTGTTTCTACTCGAGCGATACATTCCTGTGGCGCTCCGCTCGACATGACCGGAGTTTGCGGAGACATCTTACGTCGAACACAAGTTTATAGACATATTTTCTTTGCCCATTCTTTTATTTTTACAATATATATTCCTTTCAATCCCGTTACATCAACGGTATTTGAGGCGCTCGACCGTATTTTTTGTCCAGAAAGACTGTACAGGGAAATCGCTTCCTGTTTGGGACTGTCGGCAAACAGGCAGTTACCGGAAATACGTATCGGGAATGATTCTGTTTCCGGACGATTAAATCCGGTGGATGAATCGGTGTTTAAATACGTATAAACAGGTACTGATTTGCCTTCGCCGGTCGTGTAAAAATCACGGTTGTTGTTATCCCATGCTACTGCTTCTCCTTGCTTTTCCTCTTTATAAGCTTTGATGTGTTGAGGTTGTCGGTTAAAAGTCGATGATAAGTCTTCTTCTCCTTCGCGTAGCCAATATAAAATATCGGAAGCATTTTTTATCAACACTTTTTGCCCGTCGGAAGAGATATCGCCGGCAGTGAGAGAAAGAAACTTATCGCCGGATTGCCCCAAGTCACATTCCCAGTTCATCACCGTTGTGTACGACCCTGTTCTCCATTCGATTGTATAAAGTGCATTGATTTCTTTTTTGTGCTTGGTAGCTACATAAATTTTCTTTTTTACCGGATCAAACATCAATGTTTCGGCATTATGGCTGACTTTATCTTTACAATCGTTCTGATTATGAAGTCCATCGTAAGTAAAAGTAATCGTTTCGATTTCTGAAGAAGTAATCGTTGTCGTTTCGCCGGTAATTACCGGTTCTTTAAAACGATAAATATAATACTTTTGTTTTCCCTTGTCGTCGCCGTCTTTTACTTTGTTGTCGCCAATACAACCCACTAAGACATAATTATTTCCATCGACAGTAGCCATGCAAATGTCTTCCCAATCGTCATTTTTGGGAATACCACCTAATTTGACGGTTTGTTTGATGCTTCCGTTGGGATTCAAGGCATAAATTTCGCTATTCCCATCATCGACATGTACCCAGAAATAACCTTTGCTTGTACGACTACAAGCCATACCCGAAATTTCTTTCAGAGAAGAAGGTGTATCTCCTGTTTTTATTCGCTCAAAACTTTCATTTTCATCAATCGTTATTCCATTGTATTTGAAAGCGTAAGAGATTTGAGCGAAAAGAAACAGTACCGAAATTAAAAGCGTTTTTTTTAGCATTTTACAGTTTTGTTGATATGAATTTTACCGTTTCACAATCGCCGTTTTCATAAACCGTCTTTTTGATATATACCCCCCGCTCTAAAAATCTCTTTACCGGAAGTCCGGAAATTGTATAAATCGTTTCCGATGCAATTTTTCCTTTTTTGTGGGCAATTTTTTCTATTGCTGTTTGATTTTCGTCATTAAGTTTTCCCGCTCCGGATCGACGTACAACAATCTCCGGAACTTCATTCGGCTTGCCGGAAGTATAGTCGTAATAATCTTCCGGCTTGTAAGATACTGCCGGAGTTGTCGGCGGCTCGTTCAATTCCGAAAGAAATTCCGTTTCATTCGAGTTAACGAAAATATTTGTGCCTCTTGTCCATAAAAAACCGGCGTCCGAGTCGGCATAACCGCTTTTCGCATAAGCAGGGTGGGGGCAGTTCTCGAAATAATTATCTTCTACCAGTACCTTCGCGTTTTCACAAGAGGCGATGCTGTAAATTGAATTACCGGTATAATAGTTATTGTAAACATGAACAATCCCGAAACGTACCCGCGGATTACGTTGGAAAGTTCCTTCGAAATAATTATGATGAAAAGTCGTGCGCAATTTATCCGTATCGCTGTTGCCTGAACCGTCGCTCGAACTCATCAAGATGTTTTTGGAATGATTGAAAAAATGGCAATAGGAAACGGTAATAAAGTCGGAGCCTTTGCAAATATCCAGCGTACCGTCGAAATCGGAACTGCTTGGGTCGGCGCCTCCGTCGCTGAACGAACAATGATCGACCCATACATGATGGCTATTGTTCAATTTAATCAGATCGTCGCCTGATTGCATGAAATGGATATTTTGGAAGATAACGTTTTCCCGTTTGTTCAGAGCAATTCCCTGTCCCCGGATAACGGCGTTATTTCCAACGCCTGCAATCGTTTTGTGAGAACGGCAAGACAATTCGCTTGAAATCCGTATTTCGCCGTTCACCAAGACAATTACTTTTCCTTCCGTATCCAGCGCATCTGCTAATTCGGAGGCAGTAAAAACATTTGCTACCGTACCGCCGCTACCGCCTGTCAAATTGTAATTATACGTCACAAAACCATCGGGAGTTCCTGTAACGTAATCAATCGCCGTAGCAGACGACGAAAA
Source organism: Dysgonamonadaceae bacterium (assembly GCA_031259075.1). Classification (GTDB taxonomy): domain Bacteria; phylum Bacteroidota; class Bacteroidia; order Bacteroidales; family Azobacteroidaceae; genus Azobacteroides. Next base: position 16,082 of record JAIRLY010000003.1, read on the forward strand.
TAAACCGATCAACAGAAGAAGCGCAAGTCTTTCTCTGT
>JAIRLY010000151.1 GCA_031259075.1 Dysgonamonadaceae bacterium
CAAATATTTTATGTTAAAAATTCTAAACGTGCTCTTATTTAAATCAGAAGTCATCAATTTGTACATTTATCTAATTCGGATGCAAATGTAAACACTTTTTTTGTAAAACAATGGAAAAAATTGAAACTTTTTTCGTAAACACCTTAGCTCGGCGCAGGCAAAGCCTGCGAATTTGCAAATGCCGGAGAGATGTAATTATCCATCGACAAACAAGTTTCTTTTGCAAAAGCCTTTGCCGATTCAATCAATTGATCCCATCCGTTTTCCGGCAAAACATCCAAATCGCCGAAAGAAATGTTATTTTTAACTAATCCGTAAACAAGCCCCGCGTTGAAATTATCTCCCGCTCCAATGGCGCTGACCGGAGTTACAACATCTACTTTGTATTTTTTTTCAAATTGAGGCGTTTTTAATAAAAAGTCTTCCGCCCCTTGAGTAATTATCAAATTTTTACCATATTTAGACAAATAATCTTTGCAAATCCGTGCAAGGGTTTGTCCCGGAAACAATACATTCAAATCTTCTTCCGAGCATCGTGTTATGGTAGAACATCGAATGTTTTCGACGATAAAATCCATCAATTGAAGCCTTTCTTCGGCATGGGCTTTTCTGAAATTAATATCATAATAGATAATTGCCTTTTGTTTTTGAGTATAGCGCAATAAATCGCTTACTTTTTCACGCAAAGCCGGATTAACTGCGAAATAAGAGCCGAAAATTACGATGTCGTTTTCATAAATTGCAGGAAAAGGAATATTCAACCGGTTTTCAGGAAAATTTGTGTAAAAAACATATTCCGCATTCCGGCTTTCATCTAAAAAAGCCATTGCAACCGGCGATTGACCGCTGTCAAAAAAATCAACATAATCCGAAGAGAGATTATTTTCTTTCATAAATGATTTGATCAACTCCCCTACCCTGTCGTTTCCCAATTCACTGATGAATAAAGCCGGAATTTTACACCGTCCCAATGATATCATACAATTGAAAGTAGATCCTCCGGGCACGGCTTTTCGGGGCTGATTGTCCTGAAAAATAATATCTAAAATGGTTTCTCCTAATCCGATTACTTTTCTCATAATTAATTATATAACAGCAGTATATATTTACACAATTGCGTATGCCGACTTCATTTTAATCAAGCAATTTCGTATCATCCAGCCGGGCATAGCGACCGGTAATCATTCCTTTTTTATCAATTAGATAAAAAGTAGGCGTTCCAACAACTCCGTAATTCCGAAAATTTACGCCTTCATACCCTTTGAAATCGCAAAGTTTATCCGGCCATGGAAAATCTTTCGAATGATATTCAAACACATTTTCGTCGGTATCGGCAGAAATCACAACAATGCGAATATTCTTTTTTTGTAATTCGGAGTAATGCTTTTTTAATTCTCCTAATTGGATAATACAATTGCCGCATCCCGACTCATAGAACATCAAAAGAACATTCGACAAATCTTTTTGTCCTTCGATCGGCAACGCTTTCGTTCCCGGTTTTATCTTATCCAATTCAAAAGCCATATACAATTTTCCCTGTGGATTGGTCATTCTTCCGGACGACAATAAATAGGGGATAATTACATTTTCCGCATCTACCCATCCGTATTGTTCGCAAATCGTAATCAGATCGTTTGCCAACACTTCAAACACTTGCTCCGAACGGATACGTTTCAGATTGTTTACCATAGCTTCCCCAAATAGCGTTTTATCCTCAAACATTTCAAAAGTAGAAGATATGACATGATTCCAAAGTCCGCTGGAATAAAGAACATCCATATCCAACTCATCGTTTATAAAACGAACGGCATCCTGTAAACGCTCAGCGCCTGCGTTAGGAGCATATAAACGAGTTCCAAATCCGTTTAAAAATCCGAGCAGTTGAAGGTAGCGGGCAGCATAAAAACGGCTTGCCGCCAAATCTTTTTGTCGAATCTCGTACAGGCCTTGCAAACGAACAAATTCTTTTTCAAAAATAGAATAAAGCACATAGTCGTCGAAATAAGCCTCCTGGCTTCTGTACATCGCGTCTATTTTTCGATACAAAACTTGTTGCTGCCGCAGTTGAAGCCTGAAAAAATCATTTTCCGCACTGTTGGTAAATACAATACCTTCCGTAAAATTAGATTCCTTATTACTTATCGAAAACGTTTCTTTATTAAGAATAAAACTCAGACTGCCGTTTTGACCTAATGTAAAATGCACCATTCCTGCATAATCTTTATCTTTTTCGGGAAGAACAAAATCCAAACGTCCGGTCGGACCCACAATTCCCCTTTGAATCGTATCATTCTGAGTACCTTTATTTAAATGAAAACTATATTCACTTCCTGCAAAATAAGGAAAATAAAGCTCCACTGTTTGAGCAAAACCTATAGAACTAAAAACTGCAAATAAAATAACTGCAATAAACTGTTTCATAATGTAAATTTATTTTTTAAAGGTCATATAGAACCTGCAACAAATTCATGCCGTTCGAATACAATTTTTGCATGCAGGTTTCATACGGATTAATTTTTATGCAAAGATACATTATAAAAAAACAAATATATATCTTTGTAGCCATTATTAAAAAAAATTAAATATGGCACAGCAAGAAGATGTTTTCAAAAAATTGGTCGCCCATAGCAAAGAATACGGATTTGTATTTCCTTCGTCGGAAATCTACGACGGTTTGGGAGCCGTTTACGATTATGGTCAAAATGGAGTTGAACTCAAAAATAACATTAAAAAATATTGGTGGGACAGTATGACTTTGCTGAATGAAAATGTAGTGGGGATCGATTCTGCCATTTTCATGCATCCTGCTATCTGGAAAGCTTCCGGACATGTGGATGCTTTCAACGATCCGCTCATCGACAACAAAGACTCCAAAAAAAGGTATCGCGCCGACGTCCTGATAGAAGAACAAATGGCCAAATACGAAGATAAAATCAACAAAGAAATAGAAAAAGCAGCGAAACGTTTCGGCGATACTTTCGACGAACAAAAATTCTGTGAAACGAATCCCCGCGTATTGGAAAACAAGACAAAAAAGGAAGAATTGCATACCCGTTTTGCCAAAGCAATGAACGATAATAACCTGGAAGAATTGCGCCAAATCATTCTGGATTACGAAATTGTTTGTCCTGTTTCAGGTTCCCGGAATTGGACGGATGTACGTCAATTCAATCTGATGTTTTCCACCGAAATGGGTTCTACTGCCGACGGAGCGACGAAAATTTATCTCCGTCCAGAAACAGCGCAGGGTATTTTCGTAAACTTCCTGAACGTTCAAAAAAGCGGACGGATGAAAATCCCCTTTGGAATTGCACAAATTGGAAAAGCCTTTCGAAACGAAATCGTTGCACGACAATTTATATTCCGTATGCGTGAGTTTGAACAGATGGAAATGCAGTTTTTTGTTCGTCCGGGAGAAGAATTGAAATGGTTTGAGCATTGGAAACAAATACGAATGAAATGGCACAAAGCGCTGGGATTGGGCGAGAAAAAATACCGCTTCCACGACCACGACAAATTAGCACATTATGCCAATGCTGCAACCGATATTGAATATGAAATGCCGTTCGGCTTCAAAGAAGTGGAAGGAATACATTCCCGTACCGATTTCGACTTGTGCAGTCACGAAAAACATTCCGGAAAGAAAATCCGGTATTTCGATCCGGAATTAGACCATGCGTATGTTCCTTACGTTATCGAAACATCCATAGGAGTAGACCGCATGTTTCTGAGCATTTTGGCCGGTTCGTATTGTGAAGATGAATTAGGAGGTGGAGAGACGCGCGTCGTTTTGAAATTGCCGCCGGCTTTGGCTCCTGTCAAATTAGCGGTTTTACCATTAGTGAAAAAAGACGGACTCCCTGAAAAAGCATTGGAAATCGTCGATAACCTGAAATTTGATTTCCAATGTCAATACGACGAAAAAGATTCCATCGGTAAACGATACCGCCGTCAGGATGCTATCGGCACTCCTTATTGCGTTACCGTCGATCATGAGACCTTGAATGATAATTGCGTAACCATTCGCTACCGCGATACAATGGAGCAGGAACGAGTACCGGTTGTCGAATTAGAAAAAATTATTACGGATAAAGTAAGTTTTAAGAATTTATTAAAACAGGCAACGGCCATCCGGTAAGTTATCATTTTTTCATCTCTTAGTGATGCTTTCTTTAATAAAGAACGAGGGAGGAGATTCTCCTCCCTCGCCTGTTACAAACACAATTACCCTGTCTGGGTGTGTATTTCAAATT
>JAIRLY010000157.1 GCA_031259075.1 Dysgonamonadaceae bacterium
AAGATAAATAACCCCCAATGAAGCGAAGCGATTGGGGGACAAACGAAAAACAGCGACGTTTTCAACCCCGAAGCGGGTTGAACAGGTAAAAGGGAACAACATCGGTAATGCGAAATGAACAAGAGAATGGAAAATAGAGCATGGAGAAAAAAGCGAAGCCCTGAAAGAGCGATAATCAATAGCGATGGGCAACGCCCATCGGAAAAGAACACCGTTTCGTTTCAAAGCAGGCTGAAAGCCTGCCATCCAACAGAAGGCAATGTGTTCTTCCGAACACGACTGGAGCTTTCACCGGAGAAAAGAAGACCGAAGGTCTTCAAGATAAATAACCCCCAATGAAGCGAAGCGATTGGGGGACAAACAAAAAAAGCAACACATTCAACCCCGAAGCGGGTTGAACAGGTAAAAAGAGAACATAATTATAAATTACTAAATTTTTATTAAACATGAAACAAAAAATGATTTTTTTAGCGCTGACGCTCTTTATTTTGAACGCAGCAAGTGTGAACGCACAAGTCAATATCGGTAGTGACGACGATCCGCATAAAGGTGCGGTGCTCGACTTGTCTCAAACTACGAATTTGGGATTGCTGTTGCCTCAGGTTTTCCTGACGAATGTCTCGGATTGGCAATTGGATGGTAATACCAAGAAAGAAGGGATGCTGATTTACAACACGAACGACGAAGTGCCCGACGGCAACGGCAAAGACATTTATGTATGGACACGCAACGGTTGGAGGCCAATCGGTCCGGTCACGCTCAAGCGTTTTGAGTTGGATAAGAGTTTGTTGTTCGTGAATTTTAATGGTAAAACAGGAACGATAACCGCACAAAATTTTACCGGTAGCGATGACAAGCCGTTCACCGGTGTTACGGTTACGTGGTCGATCGCAGCAGGTGCTGTCCCTGACGATGTATCTATTTCTCCTGTTGATAATACACTTACCGTCACTTCCGGAAATACAGCCGGATCGTTTACCGTTCGAGCTACAGCGGGCGGTCTGACTCAAGATTGTACTGTTACGATATTGGATTGTTCAAGCGTTGAGGACGTTGAAAGCAATGCTTATTATGCCGCTCTGTTTGGGGCTGCGGGTTGTTGGATGACGCAGAATTTGCGAACGAAAACATACGCTGATGGAGGAACAATTTTATCGTTAGGCGCTAATTCGGATCCTGCTTCGAAATTCTATAATTATCCGAATAGGGATGAACAGATCTTTATTGCTCATCCGGAATATGGCTTGTTATATACTTGGGCAGCTGCTTCAGGTCGTACAGATCATACAGCGGGAGAAGCAAATAATCCCGCTCAGCAGCAATATCAGGGTATTTGTCCTACCGGTTGGCACTTGCCGAGCGATTATGAATGGAATCAGTTGGAAAAGGAAATAGCGGAAAGCACTGAAGGGGTCTATTCGACAGCAGGCGCTACTACATGGGAATCTTCTTATAGTACCACAAGTGGTGTTCGTGGCAATCACGGCCGGAAGATGATAAGTACTACGGCTGTTAACAATGAACTTACAAACGGTACAAGTAACGCAAAATCTGATAATGGGTTCGACGGTTTGCTCGTGGGCAACTTGTTAGCCAACGTCTATGAGTCCTGGGGTCAATCTGTCAGCGTGTGGACCAGCACGTCATATAATTCAGGTTTCGCTTGGCGACTGTACTGCGGGCGTGAACTCGCCGGCGTTGTCAGAGAACCGCGTGAAAAGTATAACTTACGTAGTGTGCGTTGCAAAAAAGATAACAATTAGACCATTTGTTCATGCATAGTCGCTTATAAACCTTTCGTTTAGAAAGTTTCACTATCTCCACAATGGTTGAGGGTTGAGATTCTCAACCCTTGTTATTTTAAAAAAAATCAGGAGAAAAACAAAGCCGCTACAATACGGGAATGTTATAAACGCTTATTAACGAATTAAATGAAGTGGATTTGAATCGTTAATTCTCTCTACTGAGTTTGTTTTGTTATTGAAAAGTGTTTATAATCACATTCGAAACTTGGGTATAAATCTCCTTTTGACCTTCTTTTTTCCAACAAAACGACCTCAGTAGAAAGCAATGAATGAAGCACTGTTACGTTATTTCCTCGAATATTCCTGTCTTTCCGGACGCGGCAGTAGCACTTTACGCGAAAGTTTGAATTTACCGGATTTCGGATCAATATCAATCAATTTCACTTGAATGACATCGCCTTCTCTTATACCGGATTCTTCTACCGAATCCAGACGTTTCCAATCGATTTCGGAAATGTGCAATAAACCGTCTTTTCCCGGTAAAAATTCGATAAAAGCGCCATAAGGCATAATGGAGCGAATCTTTCCTTCGTATATTTCTCCGATTTCCGGAACAGTGACAATCGCCTTAATTCTGAGTTTTGCCGATTCAATTGAATTTTTGCCGGTTCCGGCTATTTCTACACGACCAATCCCGTCAATATCTTCAATGGTAATAGTAGCTCCTGTTTCTTCTTGTATTTTTTGGATAATTTTTCCACCCGGCCCAATTACAGCGCCTATAAAATCTTTCGGAATAATCATCACTTCAATTCTCGGAGCATGTTCTTTCAAATCTTCACGCGGTTCGGAAAGCGTTTCCAGCATTTTACCCAAGATATGTTCTCGACCTTGTTTTGCTTGAGCTAAGGCATTTTCAAGAATCTCATACGAAAGTCCGTCTACTTTGATGTCCATCTGTGTAGCCGTAATTCCGTCGCGCGTCCCTGTTACCTTAAAATCCATGTCGCCCAAATGATCTTCATCGCCTAAAATATCGGAGAGAACGGCATATTTTGTTCCTTTGTTTTCGGAAATCAACCCCATAGCAATACCGGAAACCGGTTTTTTGATTTGTACGCCGGCGTCCATCAAAGAAAGCGTTCCCGCACAGACGGTTGCCATAGAGGAAGAGCCATTGGATTCCAAAATGTCGGATACGATACGGATGACATACGGATAGCTTTCGGGAATCATTGGTTTCAACGCTCGGTGAGCCAAATTACCGTGACCGATTTCACGACGGCCTACCGCTCTTTGCGGACGGGCGTCTCCGGTTGCAAAAGGAGGGAAATTGTAATGCAACAAGAATCGTTCTTTTTCATTATTTAATACGTCGTCTATAATTTTTTCGTCTAATTTGGTTCCTAAAGTAACGGTTGCCAATGCTTGCGTTTCTCCACGGGTAAAAAGAGCTGATCCGTGAGGTCCCGGAATAAAATTGACTTCCGACCAGATGGGACGGATTTCCGTCGTTTTGCGTCCATCCAAACGTATTCCTTCATCCAAGATACAACGACGCATGGCTTCTTTTTCTACATCGTGATAATACCGGTTGATTAAAGCAATCTTTTCTTCCGTCAATTCTTCTTCATTGAACTGCGTTTTATATTCTTCTACTATTTCGTGGAAAGCATCGCTCCGTTCTTGCTTGGGTTTTCCGGCTCCGGCAATAGCATATACTTTATCGTATAGTTTTTCTTTGATATCTTTGCGCAATTCTTCATCGTTTACTTCATGGCTGTATTCGCGTTTCACAGTAGTACCCACTTCTTCCATAAATTCGATTTGGGCTTGGCACATCGTTTTGATTGTTTCGTGCGCAAATTTGATGGCGTCTAACAATTCTGCTTCCGAAACTTCTTTCATTTCACCTTCTACCATCATTATGTTATCCATTGTAGCTCCTACCATAATATCCATATCGGCTCTTTTCAATTCTTTGAAAGTAGGGTTGATTTTAAATTCGTCGTCAATACGAGCGACCCGCACTTCAGCAAGCGGACCATTGAATGGAATGGTGGAAACCGCTAAGGCGGCAGAAGCAGCCAAACCGGTCAAAGCATCCGGAATATCTTCTCCGTCGGTAGAAAAAAGTATGATATTTACAAAAACCTCTGCATGATAATCATCTGGAAATAAAGGGCGTAAAGCACGGTCGATCAGCCGGTCGGTTAAGACTTCGTAATCGGAAGCGCGGCCTTCTCTTCTTGTAAATCCTCCGGGAAAACGGCCAAAAGCGGAATATTTCTCTTTGTACTCAACTTGTAAAGGCATAAAATCTACACCCGGATTAGCGTCTTTCGCCGCGGAAACAGTAGCTAATATCATTGTGTTGTTCATTCTCAACACAACCGAACCGTCGGCTTGTTTAGCCAATTTTCCGGTTTCTAAAGTAATTGTGCGTCCGTCACACAATTGAATTGTTTTAACAATAGGATTAATCATAAATCTTGTTTAATTTTCACTTTTAAATTCCGACAAAGGTAACTAAAAATTAGCAAAATAACTTATCTTTGCAAATTAAATTTTAATTATATTATATGAAAAAGATCATTATATCCGGTATTTTTTATTCTCTCTTTTTTTTATTTATATCCTGTGAAAATAAAAAACAGGAATTTACTATTTGTGGGGAAATCTCCGGAGATACCACAAAAATGCTTTATTTAGAACATATTGGAACTTCTAAAATAACGATACTTGATTCTGCCGAATTAAAATCCGGCGCTTTTAAATTCAAACGCAATCGTCCGGCTGTTCCCGATTTTTATCGTTTGCGCTGGGGAAATCAAATCATCAATTTAGCGATCGACAGCACGGAAACGATAATCGTTCACGCCGACGGCGCTCATTTTGCACAAAATTATACATTAGAGGGCGATATTACCGAATGTCAAAAAATTAAAGAATTGACGCTTCTGCAATTAAATACAAGTCAAAAATACAATGATTTACAAAGAAAATACAATGCCGGTGAAATCTCAATCGACCAATATCAAGACGAAGCCTACCGGATTATTAATCACTATAAGACAACGGCAAAGGAATATATCATTTCCAATTTTTTGGCAACTTCATCTTACTTTGCTGTTTTTCAGCAGATTAACAATATAATGATTTTCGATATTTACGACAAAAACGATAATAAATTATTCGGCGCTATAGCTAATGCATGGAACATTACCTATCCGGAATCGCTTCGCGCGATCCAATTGAAAAATTTGTTTACAAGTTCGAGGGCCGCTTTGCGTAAAGAACTTCCGATTGAAATAACGGAAGGCAATCTTAAGACCTTGTTTGATATTTCACTCCCTTCTATCGACGGAAAAGAACTCCGTTTGTCGGACATAAGCCACGGGAAAATTACGCTGATTGATTTTACAGCTTACGCAACGAAAAAATCGCCGCTTCACAATTTACAATTGGCTGAAATATATAATAAATACAAAGCAAAAGGATTGGAAATTTACCAGATTTCTTTAGACTCCGATGAACATTTTTGGAAAAATGCCGTAATAAATCTGCCTTGGGTTTGTGTGATCGACCCGGAATCGTTTTATTCTTCTATTGCTCAAAAATACAATGTGATAAATATTCCTACTGCGTTTATCTTGAATCGGGAAGGTGAAATTGTATTGAGAATCGAAGATTATACTCGTTTAGATACGGATATATCAAAATATTTAAATTAATTTTGAACAAATGGAAATAATTTATGTTGTAAAACATGAATATTAATTTGTCTTTTATATAAGGAATGCTTACCTTTGTAATACTATTTTGGAAAACCGAAAAGGAAGAGTTCCGGTCTGTTGATCGGAATTCTTTTTATTTTTATTAAAAAACACAATCTATAATTAATTAAATTAAATGAATGATGGCTATAAGTTACATGACTAAAGAAGGATACAATAAATTATTGGAAGAAGTAAATTACTTGGAATCCGAAAAACGCCCGGCGATAACAAAACAAATAGCGGAAGCGCGGGACAAGGGCGATTTATCTGAAAATGCAGAATATGACGCTGCGAAAGAAGCTCAAGGCATATTGGAAGCTAAAATAGCTCAATTAAAAACTCTGATTTCAAATGTTCGTTTAATTGATGAAAGTCAGATTTCTACGGATTGTGTGCAAATTTTGAATAAAGTAACCATACGGAATATTAAAAATAATCAGCAAATGGTTTATATGTTGGTTTCGGAAAGCGAGGCTGACCTGAAAGCCGGAAAAATCGCTATCAATACTCCAATCGGTAAAGGTTTGATGGGTAAAAAAGTGGGAGATATTGTAGAAATAAAAGTCCCTTCGGGTGTTCTGTCGTTTGAAATAATGGATATTTCGATATGAGTATTTTCAGTAAAATTATAGCAGGAGAAATTCCGTCGTATAAAGTGGCGGAAAACGAACGTTTTTATGCTTTTTTGGATATTAACCCGATAGCGAGGGGACATGTATTGGTTGTACCGAAAAAAGAAGTAGATTATATTTTCGATTTGGACGATGATACATTATCCGATATGGTGCTGTTTTCCAAAAAATTAGCTAAAGCCATGAAGAAAGTAATCAACTGTAAAAAAATAGGCCTGATGGTTATCGGCTTGGAAGTTCCTCATGCACACATTCATCTGATACCTGTCAGTAAAGAATCGGATATTTCTCCCGGTAGTCCGAAAAAACAGTTTACAACCGACGAATTTAACGAAATAGCGAATGTGATAGCGGAAGCTTTTATCTCCGAATAAATATTTTTGATATGACCGGTAATTACCAATGATCGGTAACTGTCGCTTTTAAAAATATAAGGTTGAGAAACTCAACCCTATAAGCTAAAGTGTATACAAAACCGAACCGCTATTGCAGTTACTTTTTTGTATTTTTACAACATAGTTAAACCAATCTTATCATTCTGAAACGCAACGGA
>JAIRLY010000207.1 GCA_031259075.1 Dysgonamonadaceae bacterium
TCTTGCAAATCGTAGATAAACACGGAAACAGAGAAATTTTGAAAGTAATTAAGAAATAATCTCCAATTTGCAGGAAAATAAATAAGGATGGTATATTTGCCCACTATATTTGGGAAATATGTCATCCTTATTTCATTAGAAAACGGCTATTTTTGTTTCCTAATAATTTTTATAAATATAATAATTATCTCAAATTAATATATAAATAAAATGAATCTAAAGAAAATGAAAAAACATCGAAAAATAGCAATATTATTGTTGATGGCGCTATGGGTAAATGTATTTGTTTGTGCACAAATGAACGCTCAATCGCGGATGGTTTCGGGAGTCGTAACCGATACTTCCGGAGAAACGGTAATCGGAGCGAGCGTTACCATCAAAGGTACACAAACAGGGACGGCAACCGACGTGGATGGAAAATATTCCCTGTCGGTTCCGAATGAAAATAAAACGCTGGTAATCAGCTATATCGGAATGAAAACGAAAGAGGTAGCCATTACAGGGAATGTGGTAGACGTTACGTTGGAAGAAGACGTATCCATACTGGACGAAGTGGTAGTAATCGGTTACGGAACAATGAAGAAACGTGATTTGACGGGAGCTGTTTCCTCTATCAGTGGAGATAAATTACGGGAAATTCCGGTTTCTTCTCCCGCAGAAGCTATTACCGGAAAAATTGCCGGTGTACAAATTACGACTACAGAAGGATCTCCGGATGCAGAAATTAAAATTCGCATCAGGGGAGGAGGTTCTATCACACAAGATAATTCACCATTATATATTGTGGACGGTTTTCCCGTTAATTCGATTAACGATATTGCTTCTTCCGATATTGCCACATTAGATGTATTGAAAGATGCTTCTTCTGCAGCTATTTATGGTAGCCGGGGCGCTAACGGAGTAATTATTATTACGACGAAGAGCGGTGTTGGCGGAAAACCAAAAATCGAATACAACGGATATGTAGGATTCAAAAATATCACCGGTTATTTAGACACCATGAATCCATACGAATATGTGCTCTGGCAATATGAATATGCCGGTAGCAGTCCGAAAGATTTATCCCGCCTGTACGGAAATTTTTCCGATATTGATTTATATAAGCAAATGCAAGGGACCAATTGGCAACAACAGGTGTTTGGACAAACAGGTACACAAATGAATCACAATTTAAGCGTTAATGGAGGAAATGAAACTATAAAATACAATTTTAGCCTTTCTCGTATGGATGATACAGGGATTATGATTGAACAAGGTTTTTCCAAAACCAATATGGCTTTCAAATTGAATGCCGAGTTAACAAAAACATTAAACTTGGATGTGAACTTCCGTTTAGCCGATACACAAATTAAAGGAGCCGGAACTTCTACGGCTACTTCCGGATCGGCAAGCAACAGCCGTTTAAAACATGCGGTTTCTTATAAACCTGTTAATGGATTAAGTTCCTATATTGACGATTCCGACTTTAATGATGATAGCGATTCAAGAAGTCTGTTAAATAACCCTGTACAAGTTACCAAAGATGATTATAAAAAAGAGAGTCGTCGAAACTTCACATACAATATGGGATTAAACTGGAAGATAGTAGATAATTTAGTTTACCGTGGAGAAGTAGGTGTTACTTACGGATTAAAAGAAACCGATCATTTTTATGGAACTTCTACCTCACAATCCATTAATAACGGAGGTAAACGCCCGATTGTGAACATAGCCAACAATTCCGAGTTGGAACTCAGATTAGCCAATACGTTGACTTATAGTTTGACAAATATCAATGATCTGCATAATCTTACGTTGCTTTTGGGAAATGAAGTCATTTCGAATCAGGATAAAAGCATCACTTCAGAATCCAATAATTTTGCAGAATTCATTGACGCAGAAACCGCTTTAGCTATGATGGCTTCCGGTTCGCCAAATACGATAAACACCTCTGTCAGTCCGGATGAACGGCTTGCATCGTTCTTCGGCCGGGTTAATTACAACTACAAAGGCAAATACTTGTTTTCTGCTACAGTACGTGCCGATGGTTCCAGTAAATTTACTTCCGGAAATCGATGGGGTACGTTCCCTTCCGTTTCAGGTGCGTGGCGTATTTCTGATGAAGAGTTTATGACTATTTCTCAAGATTGGCTTTCCAATTTGAAAATCAGGGCTTCTTTTGGGATGGCAGGGAATAACCGAATCCCAAGTAATGCAAGCAGCTTGGTATTCCGTACGCAATCCAAAAAAGAATCTCCTTATTTGAACGAAGTCAGACAGCCTTACCTGACCGTGAGTTCCATGCTTTCCAATCCGGATTTAAAATGGGAAATTACAACTACCCGCAACATCGGTGTTGACTTTGGACTTTTCAAAAACAGATTGAATGTAACTATTGACGCCTACTATAATACAACTTCCGATTTGTTGATTCAAGCGACTATTCCGGCAAATACCGGTTACACGCAACAATGGCAAAACATAGGAAAAACATCTAACCGAGGAATTGAAATTACGTTGGATGGTATCCTGATTGATAAAAAAGATTTCCAATTATCCGCTTCTTTTAATATCGGATTTAACAAGAATAGAATTGAAGAATTGGGAGATATTAAATCATTTACGCAAAATTCAGGATGGATGACAACCGATGGACCGGGTGATGATTATTTAGTAGCAGTAGGAAAACCGGTAGGATTAATGTATGGATATATAACCGATGGAATGTATTCGTTTGATGATTTTGATTATAATCCTACAACCGGAAAATATGAAATACATACAGATGTGCCCTCTGATGAAACCATTTTAAGTTCCAGAAATTATTTTGGTCCCGGAACGTTGAAATTAAAAGACATTAGTGGCCCCAATGGAAAACCGGACGGCGAAATCAATCATTACGATCAAACGGTTATTGGTAATGCTAATCCTAAAAACACAGGCGGATTCAACTTGTCTGCTCAATATAAGGGATTTGACTTGTCTGCCGCTTTTAATTGGGTATATGGGAATGATATTTACAATGCTAATAAAATTGATTTCACTTCAGCAATCAGTTCTCGGTCTTACCGGAATTTATTGGATATAGCCAATTCTTCCAATCGTTTTACAGTTATAGACCCAAATACGGGTGAAATGCTTACTGATCCGGAAGCATTACAAACCCTTAATCAGGGAAAAACAATGTGGAGTACGCTTATTACAAAAGGCGTTTTTCACTCGTGGGCTGTAGAAGACGGTTCTTTCCTTCGTTTAAATACACTTACTTTAGGATACGCATTTCCGAATCATCTAACTCAAAAAATAAGAGTTAACCGCTTGAGGATATATGCTACCGCATATAATGTATGGACATGGACTAATTATTCGGGATATGATCCGGAAGTTGATACACGTCGCAGCACTCCGATGACGCCGGGAGTTGATTATTCTGCCTATCCCAGAAGTCGCTCTTTTAATTTCGGAATAAATTTAACTTTTTAAAAATGATGTATTATGAAAAATAAGATTAAATATTTAATAGAATTATCTTTTTTTGTCGGTTTAGTTTTTGTTTCTTGCGAAGATTTTCTGAACACTACATCCAAATCAACGATGGATGAAAAAGTGTCCTTTTCTAATCTGGATTTCGCAACTCAACAAATTTTGTCTATCTACCAAATTATGAATGAAGACGCCGGATATAGCAAACGACTTAGTTTGTATTATGGTATTGATTCCGATATAGAAATGATCAGTGGCGCAGACGATGACGGACGACGAGGTTTGAGTCGTTATAAACCAACCCCCAATAATTCGGAATTAGAATCCCCATGGACAAACTTGTATCTGGGTATTGAACGGGCGAATATTTGTATTGATAATTTGCCGGAAAGCGTTATTTGGTCGGATCCTGCTTTTTCGGAACAAGCAAAAATACTTTATGCAGAAGCTATTACATTAAGAGCTTTATACTATTTTGAACTTATTAAAGTCTGGGGAGATGTTCCTTTCAAAGAACATAAAACACAAGCCGGTGATAATTTCTTTTTGGGAAAAACCGATAGAGACGTTATTTATAAACGAATTATCGAAGACTTGAAAGAAGTGGCGGATTATTTGCCATGGTACAAAGAAATGGGTACGGTAGAACGTGTAACCAAAGGTTTCGCAAAAGGATTAAGAGCAAAAATCGCTTTGTATTACGCCGGTTATTCACTTCGTGCGGATGGAACTACTAAACGTCCGGACGATTGGAAAAATTACTATCAGATTGCAAGAGACGAATGTAACGAAATTATAGAAAGCAGAATCCATCAATTGAACCCTTCTTATGTAAATATTTTCAGAAATCACTGTTCTTATACGATGGATCTGGAATATGGAGAAAGTATGTATGAAACAGCTTTCGGACGAGGCAATTGTGGTGAAATCGGCGATTTTATAGGAATAAAACACCATGTATCTTCTAAATACGGACGAGGCGACGGTGGCGTATTAACCCATCCCTACTATTTGTATTCTTTCGATCCGGAAGATGTAAGAAAAGATGTAACGGTTGCCATTTACGATTATAACGACGCAAGTAATCCAAATGTGCAGAATCTTTCCAAAGGATACGCACTCCGTATAGGCAAATGGCGGAAACAATGGATTGTTCCGGTAATGGGAGGAGGAGAATCCGACCAGAAATTTACCGGAGTCAACTGGTGTCTGATGCGTTATTCGGATATATTACTGATGTTCGCAGAAACGGAAAACGAAATTAACAACGCTCCGACAGAGAAAGCAAAAGAAGCATTTCGCCTGGTAAGAGAAAGAGCGTTTCCGGAAAGCGATCGTCAATCCAAAGTCTATGATTATATTAACGGCTTGACTTCCAAAGATGCATTTTTTGAAGCGTTGGTGAACGAAAGAAAATTAGAATTTGGAGGAGAAATGTTGCGTAAATTCGATCTCGTTCGCTGGAACTTACTGGGAAATAAAATTGCGGAAGCAAAAGAAGAAAATCTCCGGATGTTAAATCCCGCCGACACAAAATATGCAACATTACCCAACAATTTGTTCTATAAGAGAGAAGGGGAAGCGATCGAAGTATTAAATCTATATGAACGTTTAACCGAAAGCTCTATTGAAGGTTATGAAAAATCAACTTGGCTGTCGGGAATGAGCGACAAAGACAAGGAAAGTTTCGATAAAGAAATAACAAATAATATTGCAAACGGATATGATCCGGCAAAAAATAATCATTTATATCCGATCCACCAAAATGTGATCAATGATAGTAACGGCGTTTTATCCAATGATATAATTAAATAATTTAATCCGAATAAAAAGATGAAAAACAAATTAATATATAAAGGAATAGGAACGGTTACATTACTGATAATGTTTTCGTTTAGTTTCATTTCCTGTGAAGAAATTCCTCCTGTCGGAGACGAAACAACAGATCGTTTGTTTAGCCCTGTCAATTTAAATGCTACCGCTAAAATATCTTCTATAGAAGTTTCTTGGTACAGTATGAAAGACGCCTCCTCTTACCGGTTGGAGTTGTTTGCAAAAGACAGCTTGGAACTTCTTCCCGAACATAAAGTCGCTTCGGCGGAAATAACGGAAAGTAAATATACATTCGACAATTTGTTATCAGGTACTCGTTATACAATCGGAGTAATAGCTATAAGCGCCGACGGAAGAAAAAACTCAATCGTTTCCAAGATAACTGTAGTAACCGAGAAAGAAAATATTTTAAAGTTTGATCCGGGATCCATAACTAAAAATTCAATCACATTACAATGGCCTGCTAACGCTGAGGTGACAAGCATTAAAGTAGTATCTACCACTGATGAAACGTTCGTAGAATATCTGATTACTCCCGATGAAAAGACGGCCGGCGAAAAAACATGCGATGAATTAACTGCCGAAACAGCTTATGTCGCTTATCTGTACAACGGCGAAATTGAGAGAGGTTCTGTTTCTTTCCAAACTTTAGCAGACGGAATCGTGATCACCCCGGAAACGGAAGGAATATCCGATTTATTGAATAACGCTCAGGATGGCGATGTTTTCGTATTTGCCGCCGGGGATTATTCTACGATAACGAACATCCAACTTGTTATTGCGGATAAATCAATCAAATTGAAATCTCAAAACACATCCCAAAAAGCCGGTTTATATATCCGGTTTATACTTTCAGGGAATGCTTCGGTAAGCGTTGAGAGCTTGATTATCAATGGAAATAAAATAGAAAATGGCGTATTATCCGAAGGAAGAGGCGACTATTATGTTTTTGATATCGGTTCTACTTCCAATGGACCGGGAATTAATGAGGGATCGATTCTTGTTTCCGATTGCGAAATCAAGAACTTTATACGCTCTCTGGTAAGAGGAACTGCAGGAACCGGCCTTGCAAAAAACATTTCTTTTACTAACTGCATCATTGAAAATGTTTGTAATGCAAACAATGATTTCTTCGATTTGCGCACCATTCAAGTTGAAAAAATAAGTTTTACCAATTCAACATTTATCGCTTCTCCAACGGGAAGACACATGTTCCGTTGCGATGCAATCGAAGGTTTTTCCGGGCAACAAATTACCATTGATTATTGTACATTCTATAATTTGGAATTAGGAGCAAATCGTCTGATTTATCAACGAGTTGCCGAAGGATCGGCTACAATGAAGAATTGCGCCGTTGAAAAAGTGACTGCCGGAAACCTGTTGCAAGCTGAAAATCTGGTCGTAGACTATAATTATTACTTCAATGTAACAAATAACGGAGGTAAAGTGGATGAAGAAAACGGCGGAAGCACCACGAATTATGTTACCGGATATCCGCTCGACCACAGCAAAATCGGTAGTGTGTCTCCTTTTATTGATGCTATTAACGGAAATTTCGGATTAACGCCGGAAACCGAAGCAAGAACAACCGGAGAAGGAGGAACTCCTGCAGGAGATCCTCGCTGGAGATAAATCATTAAAAAATTTAGTCGAAATATTATTATAGACAGATATAATCAATGAAAAAAGCAACAGGAATTTTTGTAATATTCGCCTTGTCCGTGTCTTTACACGGACAAGGTAAAACTTACGAATATCTTTATGAAAATCTTCCTTTTGAAATGCCGGCGCTTCAAAAGCCGGTATTTCCCAATAACCGTTTATCCATTGC
>JAIRLY010000028.1 GCA_031259075.1 Dysgonamonadaceae bacterium
AAATTACCGACGGTGATAGCCATCAATATTGTCGGCACTGAATTTCTTCCGATAGATGAAGTACATAGTTGTTTTCATCTTTGGGAAGACAACTGTAAAGATTTCATGCTCACAGATGTGCTGGAAATACATTTTATTGATATGGTAAAGTTCAGACGCTTGGAGAACAAAGATATAGAAGGCAACCCGCTTCACCGTTGGTTAGCTTTTTTTGACAAAAACACAGACGAAAGTACCCTAAAAAAAATCATAGAGATGGATGCAACAATAGAAAAAGCGCTAAGAAAAATCAAGCATGTCCTACAGGACGAAGACATGTTACGAATTTATGAAGGCCGGGAGATGGCGGCAATGGATTACATAAGCGGCATAAACTATGCGCGGCAAGAAGGTCGGCAAAAAGGTCGGCAGGAAGGTAGACAGGAAGGTATCGCCATTGGTGAGCAAAAAGCACAGGAGCAGTATGTTTTAAGATTATCGCAAGCAGGTTGGACTACTGAACAGATTGCAAAATTTATCGATCTGCCTGCTAAAAAAGTGAAAAACATTCTGAAAAAAGACTTATAAGACATGAGACTAAAGAAGAAAGACAAAAGTATCTTCTATCTCAATAAGTGCAAATGAACTTTTTTTACATTTTTTCATCGCTAAGCAGTTTTATTAATCATAGTGATTTCGAATCCGAAAGCAGTCAGGGCATACCGGATGCTTACTGTCGGGAACTGAAGCGACATGATTACAGCATGGAAACGCGATCTCTTATTATTACTCCTAGCGTTAGTCAAACAACTTTTGAGAGTCATCGCGAATATGGTTTATTATATACTTGGGACGCGGCAAATATAGGTACGGCAACGACAGAGACCGTAAATGCGTTTCCTTTGGAAAAAGAGATCGCAAAGAATCCGTCGCCTTTGCCTCCGCTTGCGGAGCGGAGAATAGTGTCTAGTTGTGCATCTACATCAAATAGGTAATTATCTATTTTTTCTTGCTTTTTCTTTTGCTTTTCGTTCTTGTTCTTTTATTTTTTGCGCTTCTTTCCGTTCTTTTTCTTTTCTTTTTCGTTCTTCTTCTCTTGTTTTTTCTTTTGCCTTTCGTTCCTGTTCTTTTATTTTTTGCGTTTCTTTTCGTTCTTCTTCTTTTTGCTTGCGAGCGTCTTCTTTTTCTTTTTGAATACGTTTCTTTTCATCCACTTTGGCTTTTTCTTCTGCTTTTTTCAATTTATCCAGTTCTTTTTCCCGTTTTTCCTTTTCTTTCAGTAATTCTTTTTCTTCTTCCGCTTGTTTTTTAAGCCGTTCATTTTGTTCTTTTTCTTTCTGTTTGATTAATTCGCGGAGTGCTTTTTCTTCTTTTTGTCTTTCTTTTTTCAATTGTTTTTGCTGTTCTTTTTCAGTTTTTTCCTGTTCTTTTGCATATTCGTCAATTGCATTGGAAGATTTTTTTCGTTTGAATAGATTTTGGATTCCCCGTATCGGATCATTCGTAATATCGTTGAGAATTTTAGTTATGTTGTTTATCGTACCAGAACTTTGATTGAAAATATCTTCCGCTTGATTTTCCAATTCTTCCAATCTTTTTTCGATCCGCTGTTGTTCCAATTCTTGTAAAGTAGGAATAGTTGCATCTATCGTATCCTGATTTATTGTATCCGGTTCTGAAACAATCGGTTCAATCGGATTTTCTTTTTGAGTTTCGATAATTTCATCTTTCACCTCAACTTCTGTTTCGGCAGGTGGAAGATCCGGAGTTTCTATTTCTTTTTCTAAATTTTTTGAGATTGTTTCAAGTTCTTGAGATTGTTTTAATTTCCATCTTTCGATCATATTTTGGTTTTCTTTGCCGAAATGTTCTTCAAAGAAATTCATATATTCTTCCAAATTTTTTCCACGCATCAGGATAGTATAATTTTCCAAGGAAATAGGAACAATGACTACAGATTGTTCAAGTCCGGGAGCATACCCTTCCGGTCCGTATATCATTTGAATATATTGCAGGATTTCTGAAAAATTATTGAAATTCTTCACTTGCAATATGCTAATTCCATTTACGGTTGTTTTTTCCAAATCAAAATCATTGATAATAAAATTGCCGAAATTAAAAGCAGCTACTGTATATAAAAGCAGGTTTTCGTTTATAACTCCCTGTGGATAAACAATTAATAATTCGTATGGCGTATTTGTTTCTTTGGAAAAAGCCAAAGCGGCAATTTCTTCGGAAACATCTCCCTCAACGCCAAAACGAGTATTAAACAGACTCCCTCTTGCTAATATATTGTCTCCGGATGCGGATAATATAAGCCCTTTTTGGAATCCTTTCATCATTTCTGCTGCTAAAAGAGAGACGTCGGCTTCAGGATATTTAGTTATTAGTTCTTTCAACTGTTCTTTAAATTCGTTTGCATCGTTTGTCTGAACATAGCTTAAGGCATTTAAGAACATAAATTTAGGCATTAACTTGGATAAGTTGTATTTTGTACTTATCAAATGGTAATTGTTACGTATTTTGTTGACGTCGCTGTTCAGATAAGCTTGATAAGTTTCTTGGTAGAGCGAATCTTGAATAGCGTCCATCATTTTCAGATTGTATTCATAATTGGGATCTGCCATAGCAATGGCGTATTCACTTTCTGCAAATTCCGTTCTGATTTTTTGTTTGTACAAATGGGCCATTTCCATGTTACCTTCTTTTAAATAAATAAGGTAAATATGATAATAAGCCGTTAATTTATTTTCATGTTCAGGAAATCGGATATTCAGAATATCGAATGTTTCCAAAGCTAAACCGTGATCTTCCAATCCATCTTTATAGATCACCGCCATATTATATAAACCGTCTATAATAATCAAATTGGAAGCTTCAATATCTTCTTCCGTTACAGGGATTTGTTGTAAATAAAAATTGGGTTCATGCGGATCGGAAGATGTTTCGGCTATTTCCTTATTTTTTCCAATTTCTTCATTCTCTTTTATTTCTTCATTTTTTTCAATTTCTTCATTATTTTCCGTTTCCTCTACGAAAGAATCGGCCATCAGATTGGTTTTATTCCTGCGACGCCAATCATCTTCTAATTTTCTGCGGCCCCATTTTTGTTGGAATGTATTTTTCCCAATCGCTACGGTTTGCGGATTATAAAAATAAAACAAATTTTCGTCACTTGTCGGAATTGTCGGTGCTTGTACGTTTTTCGGATTTGGTTTGTTTGTATTCAATTGTGAACGAATATCTTCTTGTTCAGACAAGTAATTTTCTCTCTCCTGTTTTTTCTTTTCTTCTTCTTCCTTTTTGATTAAGTCGGCAATTATTTTGTTGACAACAACCAACCGTTCTTCTTCACTCATTTTAGCTAAGCGTTGTAAACTGTCTTGTAATTCGACGGCTTCCACATAAACGACTAATCCATCCAATATTTCCGAACGTTTGGAAACGCGAGGGTAAGCTTCATCCTCTTTTTTTAATTGAGGCAAAGCTTCTGCGTAATTAGGCTGAGCCTTGATAAACTTTCTCTGTTCGAAGTAAATATCTCCCAAGCAGATCCGGTTGAGCGCTTTGTCGCGACCTTGTTGGACGCTTTTTTCCACCCCCAATTCATAATTTACGATTGCGTTGGTAGTATCCGGAATCGACATATAAATATTTCCTAAAGCATAGTATATCTGGTCCAGATAATCTTTGTTTTTACTGCTTTTGATCATTTTTCGGAGTTGCTTTATCACTTGAGTGGTATCCTTTCCGGCATATACTTCGGTTTTGCGGATTTCAGCGCTGAATACTAAAGGATAAGGGACACTCGCAGCAGCGACTTCTTTAAATTCCTGATAAGCAGGTTCTTTTTGTCCCAATTGACTATATATTTGTCCTAATAAATATTTTTCACGATTTTTTTGCAGTTTATTTTTTTCAGAGCGAATCGTCGTTTGCAAATAAGGGACAGCTTCTGCATATTGTTTTTGTTTAATCAGATAATCCGCATAAACCGTATTGTACCAATCTTGGAGTTTTCTCGGCAATCCTTCTCTTTTTGCTTTAGAAAGGATGTCGTCTGCTTCATAAAACCAATTTATTTCGGAATAGCAGCGGGCTTGCCATATTTTAGCATCTATTGCGATTTCGGGTTGAGTATGATATAAACGGGAAATATAGGCAAAGGAACTACTTGCTTGCAAAAAATCCCCATTGTGAAATTGGGCTTTGGCTATAAGCATCCAAGCATTATGTAGAAAGGGATTATATTCTTTCCGGTTCATCCATTCTCTATATTTAGGGTCATTTCTTTTTCCCGCTTCTCTTTCCGGTTTAGTCTGAATAGAATGGGTTTTAATGGCTTTCACTCCTTTTTCGATTGCTTTGTCGAAAGCGCCTCCCTGATTTTCTTTGTCTTTAGGTAAGGCACTGACGGGAAACATGAGAATCATTTCCGAATAATTTTCCTGATAACTCTCTTGCTGAGCTTTTAAGGCTTCTTGGTAAGCCATATTTCCATTGAAATATACATTGTAGCGGGTATTGAATGAATGATACCACCTTGTTCCACCCGTATTCTTTGTTGAAGAACAAGAGGCGAATAGAACAAGTAATGGTAAAAAAGTAAAAATAAATTTATATTTCAGCATAGGATACAATTCCACTAAACTACAGATTTAAACAGAATTAAGAGGCTTTTATTGTTCTTTAGATTTGTTTTTCTCAAAAAATCTCACTAATTTTGGGCAGTTTTTAAACAGTATTATCATTTTTTCATTAAGAAACAGAAATCATTTTTAACATTACATATTAATTAAGAAAGCGTTAGCTTATATTCTTGCCTTTGAAACTTAGGACATTTCGGATATAACGAGAATAAGTAAGTGAGCGCTCACGTTGGATGCGTGGGCATAACTTATTTGTTATATCGGGTTTCCTAAGACCTCAAAGGCGAATAAAGTTAAAGTCTCACGCTTCGTATTTTTAAACCGCTTCTCTCCGGGACATGGAAGCGAACTAAGAGTTAAGAGTTAAGAACTAAGAGTTGAAGTCACACCCTATATCACTATAGTTTATTCCGGCGATGGTAAAGACAACTGTTCGAATCAAAAAATCATTTTTCTCATCGTTTAATAAAAGCCGGTTGTCTTTACCGGAACCGGAAATTGAGAACTAAGAATGGAAAATAGAGTATGGAGAAAAGAAGGCCGAAGTCCTTCAAAATGAATACCCTCCCATGAAGCGAAGCGATTGGGGGACAAACGAAAAACAGCAACACATTCAACCCCGAAGCGGGTTGAACAGGTAAAAGAGAACATAATTATAAATTACTAAATTTTTATTAAACATGAAACAAAAAATGATTTTTTTAGCGCTGACGCTCTTCGTTTTGAGTGCAGCAAGTGTAAATGCACAAGTACGGATTGGCGGTACGACCGATCCCAATTCTTCAGCTATTCTGGATTTAAATCCCGATGATGAGAATGATGCTACCGGTGGCTTTTTACTGCCAAGAGTAAGGTTAATCGATCTTACGTTGTCCGATCCGTTTGACGAACATGTAAAAGGATTAATGGTTTATAACAAAACCAGTGGCGGCGAATTGAATGAAGGCATTTATTACAACAACGGCGAAAAGTGGTTTCCGGTTATTTCGGACGAAAATGTGACTCCCGCAACGGCATCTCCGATTATTTTCTTGCGTCAGCCGGGGTTTCTTTGGTTGGGAACCGACGGAGAGTTAACCGATACTCTGACTTTTGAGTTGGCCGCCGTAAATAAAACGGGATTTACCTATCAATGGTACAAACGCGATCCGGAGACACTGCTTTCCACAGCCATTGAAGAAGCTACAAGTGATACCCTCTTCATTGAAAAAGACAACAGAATGAGTTCCGGCATCACCGATGCCGGAAAAGTATATCAATTTTATTGCGTAGTGGTTAGCGGTTCGCAATATAGCATTAGCGGTATCGGCCGCGTCGTTTACGGAGCCGGCGCTCGCCTTGCTAACGGCGGTTGGATAAAAGTTGCCAATGCCAACTTGGGCGCAAAGCAAGATTTATCGTTGGACAAACAGATCGCTTATCAACCGAATGCCGGCTCATCGGGCGGAGTCAATAATAAAGCTTACGATCCTACGGTTTACGGCGACTGGTATCAATGGGGACGTAAAAAGGACGGTCATCAAAAACGTGAATTACTTGCCACTAATACCGTTAGTACTTATTTAAATTCCCCTAATGGTGTTGGTCTTGATTCGCTGGATGCTTACGGTCAGATTAAATCCGATCTTTCGGATATTTACTACAAATTTATTCAGCGTAACGCCGGCACGTGTGATTGGCGTCAATATCCTAATGAGAATGGAAATTTCGCTACTGATCCTGACGATGATTGGACTTGGGGTAATCCTGCAAATGATCCCTGTAAGTCATTAGGCAGTACTTGGCGCGTGCCTACTCAGGTCGAATGGGCGCAAATCGTGTCAAACAATACTTGGCTTTGGCAAGAAGGCGGCGCAAACGGTACATCCGGCTACCTGCTTAAGCCCGGTGGCGCAAACAAACCCACCACTCTTTTCTTGCCCGCCGCAGGGGGCCGTAACCGTACCGGCGGTGCGCCGTACAGTATTGGTTCTGTCGGCGACTATTGGAGTAGCACTGTTGCAGGTACTAGCTCGTACAACCTCTACTTTACGAGCGGGAGCGCTAGTGCAGCGAATACGAATGGTCGAGCTCTCGGCATGCCGGTGCGTTGCGTTTCGGAATGGTACGATTAATTTGAAATACAACTGCTCTGTAGTAGAGGACAAAAGAAGATAAACATCTTGTTTATCTTCTTTTGTCTATTTTTATTTTCGGACAACTCCTAAGTTGCATTGAGATATTGAATCTACAGATTATTATTCTTTGCGAAAATCGGTGTAATCCATGGACTGATTATCTCTCAAATTCGAATAAAAATGATTTGAATAATCTATAAATAAATATTTTAGAAAACTTTTTCTCACATTTCATTTTTTAAACAACTGAATATTAACTATATAATTTTTATTTTAGAAAACTTTCAAAAAAAATCAAACTATTTTCATAAATTATTTGTTAGATTTAAAATCTATGATTAATATTGCAGTCTCAAATTAACAACGACGATTAACTACTTGTTTACATAAAAAATAACGTGAAAGAAAATATTTATACTTTTGATGAAGCTTATAAAGCATCGGTAATTTATTTCAATGGCGATGAATTAGCTGCCAAAGTGTTTGTTAACAAATATGCATTAAAAGATGCATTTGGTAATATTTACGAAAAGTCTCCAATAGATATGCATTGGCGTTTGGCAAATGAAATAGCCAGAATAGAACAGAAATATCCGAATCCTCTTTCTAAGGAAGAACTTTTTCAATTATTTGATCGTTTCAAATATATTGTTCCTCAAGGAAGTCCGATGACCGGAATTGGAAATAATTATCAAGTAGCTTCTCTTTCCAATTGTTTTGTAATAGGTTTGGATAGTCCTGCGGATTCGTATGGAGCAATTATCAAGATTGACGAAGAACAAGTTCAATTGATGAAACGAAGGGGTGGGGTAGGGCACGACTTATCGCATATTCGCCCCAAGGGATCTCCGGTGAAAAATTCAGCTTTGACTTCCACCGGTTTGGTTCCTTTTATGGAGCGTTATTCCAATTCTACCAGGGAAGTAGCCCAAGATGGCCGTCGTGGCGCTTTGATGTTGAGCGTTTCAATTAAACATCCGGATGCAGAAGCATTTATTGATGCGAAAATGTCGGAAGGCAAAGTAACCGGAGCCAACGTTTCGGTCAAAATTACCGACGAGTTTATGGAAGCGGTTATCAATGAACGTTCTTTTATTCAACAATATCCGATCAACAGTGATAATCCTGAATATAGTAAAGAAACGGATGCGAAAATGCTTTGGGGAAAAATCATTCACAATGCGTGGAAATCAGCAGAACCCGGGGTTTTGTTTTGGGATACTATTTTAAATGAATCGCTTCCGGACTGTTATGCCGATTTAGGTTTTCGTACCGTTTCGACTAATCCATGCGGAGAAATCCCTTTGTGTCCTTACGATAGTTGTCGGTTGTTGGCCATCAATCTATATTCTTATGTGAAGAATCCATTTACCGGGAAAGCGGAATTTGATTTTGATTTATTCAAAAAGCATGTGGCTTTAGCACAACGTATTATGGACGACATTATAGATTTGGAAATTGAAAAAATAGATGTTATTCTTGAAAAAATAGAAACTGATCCTGAGATCGATGAGGTGAAATATACGGAGTGCTTACTTTGGAATAAAATCCGCCGTAAAACCTTGTTGGGGCGGAGAACCGGTGTTGGAATCACTGCCGAAGGCGATATGTTGGCCGCTTTAGGATTCCGTTATGGAACGGAAGAAGCTACGGATTTTGCTGAAGAAATTCAAAAAACTTTAGCCTTGTCGGCCTATGCATCTTCGGTTGAAATGGCCAAAGAACGAGGCACATTCGAAATTTACGATGCTGCAAGAGAAGAAGCCAATCCGTTTATTAATAGGATAAAAAAGGCTGATCCTCAATTAATTAAGAATATGAAGAAATATGGTCGCAGGAATATTGCATGTCTTACAATAGCTCCTACGGGAACAACTTCTTTGATGACTCAGACCACTTCGGGAATCGAACCGGTATTTTTGCCTGTTTACAAAAGAAGACGGAAAGTGAATCCGAATGATGCTTCCGTGAAAGTGGATTTTGTAGATGAAGTCGGCGATTCATGGGAAGAATACCTTGTATTTCACCATAAGTTTGTAAATTGGATGGAGGCGCAAGGATATTCGACTATAAAAAAATATACTCAGCAGGAGATTGATGCTATGATTGAAAAATCGCCTTATAATAAGGCCACTTCCAATGATATTGATTGGTTGCAAAAAGTAAGAATGCAGGGTAAAATTCAAAAATGGGTCGACCATTCGATTAGCGTAACAATCAATTTGCCGAACGAGGTAGATGAAAAGTTAGTCAATGAATTGTATGTTGAAGCTTGGAAATCGGGATGTAAAGGATGTACGGTTTATCGCGACGGTTCAAGAAGCGGCGTTTTGGTTGCAGCTTCCGATAAGAAAGATTGTGAAGAATGTCCGGAACCACCTGTCATTGTGGCCAAACGTCCACGCGAATTGGAAGCGGACATTGTGAAATTTCAGAATAATAAAGATAAATGGATTGCGTTTGTCGGTTTGTTGAATGGCCGTCCTTACGAGATTTTTACCGGTATTAACGATGAGGAAGTAGGAATTTTCTTGCCGAAAAATGTTTCAAAAGGTACGATTATCAAAAATGTGGATGAAAATGGAAACAAACGGTATGATTTTCAATATACCAATAAACGGGGATATAAAACGACTATCGAAGGTCTTTCCGATAAATTTAATCCGGAATATTGGAATTATGCCAAGTTGATTTCCGGTGTGTTGCGTTATTCCATGCCTGTGGAACAAGTAATTAAATTGGTGCAAGGTTTGGAATTAAACGATGAATCGATTAATACATGGAAAAATGGCGTAGAACGCGCTTTGAAGAAATATGTTCAAGAAGGAATGCTTGCCAAAGGTCAAAAATGTCCGAATTGCGGGCAAGAATCATTAGTTTATCAAGAAGGCTGCCTGACTTGTACTTCCTGCGGAACTTCTAAATGTGGGTGATAACAGCGTGTTGTATGGGAAAAAATAAATTGCAAAAATTCAATGATATGCGTCATTATCCGCATGTATTTCAATATCCGTTTTCGGTATTAAAAGAAAAAGGATTTGAAATGAAAGGTCGTTGGAATGAATTGTTTTTCAAAAACGAACATCCGGTTGTTTTGGAATTGGGTTGTGGAAAAGGTGAATATACAGTTGGTTTAGGTAAATTATTTCCGGAAAAAAATTTTATTGGAGTAGATATAAAAGGAGCGCGGATGTGGTCGGGAGCGAAACAGGCCTTGGAAGATAGGCTATCGAATGTTGCATTTCTTCGTACACATATCGAATTAATCAATCATTTTTTTACTTCGGGTGAAATATCGGAAATCTGGCTCACTTTTCCTGACCCGCAAATGAATAAAGCGAATAAACGAATGACTTCTACCCGTTTTATGAAACTCTACAGGGAAATTCTGAAAGATTCCGGTCTTATCCATTTGAAAACCGATAGCAATTTTATGTTTAAATATACCAATGAAATGATTAAAACCAACCATTTCCCGATAAATATTCAAACAGAAGATTTATATAATAGCCATTTTGCAGACAACATTCTTTCTATTCGGACATTTTATGAACAACAATGGTTAGACAGAGGATTGAACATAAAATATATTCAATTTGTTTGTGAACAGCGGGAGATGTATATCGAACCGGAAGTAGAAATCGAACCGGACAGTTACCGGAGTTTCAATCGCAGTAGGACGTTGCAGACAAGATCCCTGCCTTAATTCTTAAATGGTTTACGTATGAGAATTTATCCCCAATTAATATTGGATACGTTGAAAAATATTCGTTATCCGGGAACCGGTAAGAATATTGTTGAAATGGATATGATCGAAGACGATATTCGTATTGAGGGAAATAGAGTGAGTTTTTCCATTTTATTTAAAAAGCCGAACGATCCGTTTATCAAATCAATCATAAAAGCAGCTGAAGCCGCAATTCTGACTTATATTAGTCCCGAAATAGATATAAAAGGAAATATTAAGGTAAAAGTGAAGCAAGCGGTTCGTCCGGAACCGGAAAAGTTATTACCACAAGTAAAAAATACAATTGCAATCGCTTCGGGAAAAGGGGGAGTAGGAAAAAGCACTGTCGCGGCTAATCTGGCGGTTGCTTTAGCGCAAACAGGGTATAAAGTAGGGCTTTTGGATGCAGATATTTACGGTCCGAGTATGCCGAAAATGTTTGGAGAAGAAGAAACCCGTCCATACATGGAAAAGATAGGAGATAGAGAATTGATTATCCCTGTTGAGAAATATGGCGTGAAACTTCTGTCTATTGGTTTTTTTGTGGACAAAGAAGATGCTTTAGTCTGGCGTGGCGCTATGGCGAGCAATGCTTTGAAACAACTAATAACAGATGCTCACTGGGGTGAATTGGATTATTTTTTATTGGATTTACCGCCCGGTACCAGCGACATCCATTTGACGTTGGTTCAAACATTGGCCATTACCGGAATAATTGTTGTTACAACTCCTCAAGAAGTCGCGTTAGCTGATGCAAGAAAAGGAATTAATATGTTTACCGGTGAGAAAATAAATGTACCGGTTTTAGGATTAGTAGAAAATATGGCTTGGTTTACACCTGCCGAATTACCGGAAAACAAATATTATCTTTTTGGGAAAGACGGCGGTAAAAAATTGGCGGAAGAATTGAACGTATCTCTATTAGGTACGATTCCTGTTGTTCAGAGTATCTGCGAAGGAGGAGATAGCGGAAGACCCGCAGTAATGAGTAAATCCGATAAAATGGAACTCGCTTTTCAAGATTTAGCTCAAAATGTAGTTTCTGTAGTAAATTATAGAAATGTTAATTTTGAAGCAACTAAACGAGTGGATGTGAGGATGAAACATAAATGACATGGATAAAACGAAAACGGGAAACGGATATACGCTGATTTCCTGTAATCTGCGTAATCCGTTTCATCCGTATTTCATCTAATTTTTATCCGGTTTTGCACGCATGCTATCCCAAATCAGATAGACAATCAATGCTGCATAGACTAATAAAGCAATCCATTGAGATCCTGTCTGTTCTAACCAAGCTTCATTTGTTAATTCGATACCTCCGAATTTGAGTGCTACGCTTACGACGCCCATGAGTGCTCCGCCGGCAATAAAGCCGGAAGCTAACAGTGTTCCTTTATCCATTCGGGCTTGATTTAAGGCTTTCTTTTTTGAGCGCGTACTTACATACCACGAAATAGCGCCCCCAATTAATAACGGCACATTCAATTCGATTGGAATAAACATTCCTAAAGCAAAAGCTAATGCAGGTATTTTCAAAAAGGTGAGAACAATGGCCAACGTAGCGCCAATTCCGTATAACAACCAAGGAGCGCCTGTCCCCGACATTAAAGGGTCGATGACTGCCGCCATTGCGTTTGCTTGCGGAGCTACCAAACTGTTTTCACCTACAAAGCCGTATGTTTTATTCAAAATCATAATGACACCGGCAACGGTTGCTGCTGAAACTAATGCGCCTAAAAATTTCCATCCTTCTTGTCTGGCGGGAGTACTTCCTAACCAATAGCCTATTTTTAAGTCGGTTATAAAGCCTCCGGCCATAGATAACGCGGTACAAACGACACCGCCCATGATTAATGCAGCCAACATACCGGATGTCCCTCTCAATCCTACTGCAACTAAAACCACAGAAGCCAGAATTAACGTCATCAAAGTCATTCCGGAAACAGGATTCGTTCCTACAATAGCGATGGCATTAGCTGCTACCGTTGTGAATAAGAATGCGATGATTGTCACCAAAAACCATCCTACAAGTGCGTAGAGTATATTATGGATAATACCAAAATAGAAAAATGCCAAAATTAATAATAATGTGATAATGCAGGCAATAGAAATGAATTTCATGGATAAATCGCGTTGAGTGCGGATAATCTTTTCTTTTGCAACATCGCTTTTGCCCTTTAATTCTTTACCGGCTAAACCTACTGCACTTTTTATTACTCCCCACGATTTAATAATACCGATAATTCCGGCCATAGCAATACCTCCAATACCAACGGAGCGGGCGTATTCTTTAAAAATCGTTTCGGGAGACATATCACCGATTGACAGGGTAATATTCGGATTCCACATATTTAGAACGTCGGCGCTCCAAATACCGTTCATGATTGGAATAATAATAAACCAAACTAAAAAAGATCCGGCGCAAATGATCGTTGCATATCTCAATCCTACTATATATCCCAATCCAAGAACAGCAGCTCCCGAATTTATTTTGAAAACAAATTTGAATTTTTCAGCTAAGGTTTCACCGAATGGAACGATTCGAGAAGAAATTACTTCATTCCACCAACCGAAAGTAGCTGCAATGAAATCGTATAAACCACCAATTAAGCCTGCCAAAATAAGCGGTTTGGCCTGATTTCCTCCTTTTTCTCCCGAAATCAATACTTGCGTAGTTGCTGTAGCTTCAGGAAAAGGGTACTTGCCGTGCATATCGGCGACAAAGTATTTTCGGAATGGAATCAAAAAAAGAATCCCTAAAAGACCACCTAAAGCAGAACTCATAAATACTTGCCAAAAATCGACCGCCATATCGGGATATTTGGCTTGCAGAATGTAAATGGCCGGTAAAGTAAAAATAGCTCCGGCTACGATTACTCCTGAACTTGCACCAATGGATTGAATAATTACATTTTCTCCTAAAGCATTTTTTCGTTTCAGAGAGCCGGATAATCCTACGGCAATGATTGCGATTGGAATAGCTGCTTCAAAAACTTGTCCGACTTTCAACCCTAAATAAGCGGCGGCGGCGGAAAAAAGGACAGCCATCAGAATACCCCATGTTACAGACCACGATGTGACCTCTCTATACTTCTTTAACGGAGACATTACCGGTTCGTATTTCTCTCCTTCCATTAACTCGCGATTTGCATTTTCCGGCAATCCGGACAATTTTTCATTTTCGTTGTTCATCTATTTAATGTTTAGTAACAAAATATATTTAATATTCGCAAATATAAGCATTCTTTTTAAATTTTAATCTTTTTTGAAAAAATAGATTTTTATTTTATGCGGATAGTCAGGAGTTGTCCGGAAATAAAAGATACTTTTATGGATCTGTTTTTTTACAATACTTCATCCTAAAAATTCTTATATAAATACTTGTAGGTGCATGCCACTTTTGGCACAATTATCCTGAGAAATTATAATTTTTACTCCTTATTTCTTAATTTTTTATTACTTTTGCGTTTCAAATTATTTAAAAATATTTATATGAATACGATTTCATCCATTTTTTGGATTATTCCGACAGCTTCCGTATTAGCACTTGCATTCGCATTCTATTTTTACCGATGGATGTTGAAGAAAGAAGAAGGAAGCGATTTAATGAAAAAAATAGCTCAACATGTACGTGTAGGCGCTATGTCTTATCTTAAGCAACAATACAAAATTGTAAGCATTGTCTTTCTTATCTTAGTTATTCTGTTTTCCATTATGGCATTTGGTTTTGATTTACAAAATCACTGGGTTCCTTTTGCTTTTTTGACCGGTGGTTTTTTCTCCGGATTAGCAGGATTCTTAGGGATGAAAACGGCTACTTACGCATCGGCTCGCACGGCTCATGCAGCAGAAAGATCGCTTAATAAAGGACTTCAGGTAGCATTCCGGAGTGGAGCAGTCATGGGATTGGTCGTTGTAGGATTGGGTTTATTGGATATTTCCGGTTGGTACATTTTTCTTAATTGGATCATCCCTGCTGAATCTATCAATGATGTACATAAGTTAACGATCATCACTACTACGATGTTGACTTTTGGTATGGGAGCTTCTACACAAGCGCTTTTTGCCCGTGTAGGCGGTGGTATTTATACCAAAGCTGCCGATGTAGGCGCCGATTTAGTAGGAAAGGTCGAAGCAGGCATTCCGGAAGATGATCCTCGCAATCCGGCAACTATTGCCGATAATGTGGGAGATAATGTAGGAGATGTAGCCGGAATGGGCGCTGACTTGTACGAATCTTATTGCGGATCAATTTTAGCTACTGCGGCTTTGGGCGCTGCGGCCTTTGTCGGTTCGGGTGATGTAGAAACCCAATACAAAGCGGTTGTTGCTCCCATGTTGATTGCTGCTGTAGGAATTATTCTATCCATAATTGGTATTTTTTCGGTTAAAACAAAAGAAAATGCAACAATAAAAAATTTGCTGCGGTCGCTCTCTATGGGTACTAATCTGAGTTCAGTATTAATTGTTTTAGCTACTTTTGGTATTATGTATTGGTTGAAAATAGAAAACTGGGCATGGATTTCTTGTTCGGTCGTTGTGGGCTTGTTGGTAGGAATTGTGATTGGTCAAGCGACGGAATATTTTACTTCTCAATCCTACAAACCGACTAAAAAAGTGGCTAATTCCGGTTTAACAGGACCGGCTACCGTTATTATTTCCGGATTAGGATTGGGGATGATGTCTACTGCTATTCCTGTTATTGCCGTTGTCGTAGGAGTTATTGCTTCTTTCTTGTTTGCTTCCGGTTTCGACTTCAACAATGTAGGAATGGGTTTATATGGAATTGGCATTGCAGCCGTAGGAATGCTTTCGACTTTAGGAATTACTTTGGCAACAGACGCTTATGGCCCGATAGCCGATAATGCGGGCGGAAATGCCGAAATGAGCGGGTTAGGAAAAGAAGTGCGCAAACGGACCGATGCGCTTGACTCGTTGGGAAATACAACGGCTGCTACCGGAAAAGGATTTGCTATTGGTTCAGCAGCTCTGACCGGATTAGCTTTGCTGGCGTCTTATGTAGAAGAAATAAAAATCGGATTAATTCGTATCGGTCAGACCAGTCTGGAAGTAGGTGGACAAACGATTGAGACCGCCAAAGCAAGTTTTATTGATTTTATGACTTATTATGATGTGAATTTGATGAATCCCAAAGT
Organism: Dysgonamonadaceae bacterium; assembly: GCA_031259075.1. Lineage (GTDB taxonomy): Bacteria > Bacteroidota > Bacteroidia > Bacteroidales > Azobacteroidaceae > Azobacteroides. The sequence goes on from JAIRLY010000028.1 coordinate 15,632, forward strand.
CTTATCAGGGATGTTTATCGGTTCGATGATGGCATTCCTTTTCTGTGGATTGACTATGAATGCGGTAGGACGTGCGGCAGGCAGTATGGTGGAAGAAGTTCGCCGACAATTTCGTATGATTAAGGGAATTATGACGGGAGAAGCTGAACCGGACTACGCCCGCTGTGTTGAAATTTCAACAAAAGGCGCTCAACGCGAAATGATACTTCCTTCTATTTTAGCCATTATCACTCCGGTAATAGTCGGTTGGATTTTTGGCGTAACCGGAGTCATGGGGCTTTTAGTTGGCGGCTTAAGTACCGGATTTATTTTAGCTATCTTTATGGCTAATGCAGGCGGCGCTTGGGACAACGCCAAAAAATTCATTGAGGAAGGCAATCATGGCGGAAAAGGATCCGATTGTCACAAAGCAACAGTAGTAGGCGATACAGTAGGCGATCCGTTCAAAGATACGTCCGGACCGAGTTTGAATATTCTTATTAAATTGATGAGCATGGTTTCTATTATTATGGCGGGGATGACTGTCACTTGGAGTTTGTTCTGAAGATAGTCTATTCCAAAATAGGGATGGCTTTTTTAATCGACAAGGGTTGAGTATTTCAATCCTTGTTCGTTTTACCCTCGCTTGCAGGGGCGACGCCGGTTTACCCCTTAAAATATGCGATTTTCTTTTGCGGGTTTGGCTTTTCGTTTTGAATCGCAAAGCATTAACTCAGGTCTGTTCTTAACCCAACTTGGCCCAAATTACGCTCAAAATAGAGAAAAACAAGGCAAATAAACACACAGTCAAATCAGTACATTTCTTATAATCATGTAATTATAATATATACGGTCGCAAAAAGTCGATTGTGTTCCCAGAACTTTTAGCCGGCTCTTTACTGACTCAATTTTTTTTCGTAACTTTGCTTGTAAAAATTCTATATTGAATATCAAACAGTTGAACGTGATGGAAAATCCGTAGTCCCAATACCAAAAGAAACATTAGAGTGAAATTTTGAGTAATCAGTTAAATATATAACAATATGAAAAATAAAATAGATTACGGAATTAACTTAGAAACCAGCAATTCCGCTATTTCAAAAATGGAAAACGGAGTTCCAGTGATTAAAATAGACGTGTCGGTAATGGCATAATGCACGCCCACCACGCGACACAAATCGTTCTTTAACATATTGGTTTACACATGAAAATAAGATTTCTGTAACTTTGTTTTGTAATTCGTATTTCTTTGTTGTATCTTTGTGGTCGAGAAGAACAAAATACAATGAGGATTATTGCCCATAGAACTATTGTGAAATACGAAGACCGGCACGCTGATGCCAAAACAGCGCTTGATAGCTGGTATCAAGTAGTTCGGTCGGCGGAATGGGGAAATTTCCAGGACATAAAAAATACGTATGGAAGTGTGGATTATGTTGGAAATCAACGCTATGTGTTCAACATAAAGGGCAATGATTATCGTTTGGTTGTAAAGATATTGTTTGTTCAGAAAATCGTTTATATCCGGTTTATCGGAACACACAAGGAATATGATAAAATTAATTATTCAACAATTTAGTATTCAAAATATTATGGCAAGAATAAAAGACGAAAAACAGTATCAGCTTTTGCTCAAACGGGTGGAAACTTTGATGGAAACGGTACAGGAAGATACGCCTTCGAGCGATCCCAATTTCATTGAATTGGATTTGCTTGCCGATTTGGTTGAAGAATATGAAATGGAACATTACCCTGTCGAACAACCCGATTTGGCAGACATTTTGAAACTAAAAATGTACGAAATGCAATTAACACAAAAAGCGATGTCGGAGATACTTGGTGTCAGTGCGCCGCGTATTTCGGAATATTTGCACGGAAAAACCAAGCCGACATTCCTTATTGCACGTAAAATGCACCATAAATTAAAAATCGACGGCAATTTGATTTTGGCGTAATCGCAAGAGAGATACTAATTTATAATTAAAGTGTAAACCAATATTTATACTATCCTCTCTTAATAATATATGATATATATTGTTAATGTTTGGCTCGCACTGAACTGTATCGCTACGGTAGGTGAATAGTTACCAAAATACTTAAAGAATACGAAACCATCCGAATTTTTTAAAATTTATCCGTCTGTGTGGAATTGGAAAATTTAATGTTATCTTTGCACCAAAATTAGATCATTTTTACTTTTTATTTTTAAAATGGATATATCTATCGTAATACCTCTGTTGAATGAAGCTGAATCTCTTTGTGAACTTTATGAATGGATAGATAAAGTAATGAAAAAAGAGAATTATCGTTTTGAAGTCATTTTTATAGATGATGGAAGTACTGATAATTCTTGGCAAATTATTAACGAACTTCATAAGAAACATTCTGAGATAAAAGGAATTCGCTTTCAAAGAAACTACGGAAAATCGCCTGCTTTACAATCGGCTTTTCAAAAAACCAAAGGCGATGTCGTGATTACAATGGATGCTGATTTACAAGACAGTCCGGATGAAATTCCTGAACTTTACCGTATGATTAAAGAGGAAAATTATCATTTGGTTTCAGGTTGGAAAAAGAAAAGATATGATCCTATTGACAAAACGCTTCCGACCAAATTGTTCAATGCCGCCGCCCGTATGTTTTCCGGAATTGAATTACACGATTTCAATTGCGGATTGAAAGCCTATGATAAAAATGTTGTCAAAAACATTGAGATATACAATGATATGCATCGCTGGATACCATTTTTGGCAAAAAATGCAGGTTTCACGAGAATAGGGGAGAAGGCCGTAAAACATCAGGCGCGAAAATACGGACATACCAAATTTGGAATAGAACGTTTTTTCAACGGTTATTTAGATTTGTTTACGCTTTGGTTCTTGTCCAAATTCGGAAAAAAACCGATGCACTTTTTCGGACTAATCGGAAGTCTGATGTTCATCGTCGGTTTTGTTGCCATAGTGGCTGTAGGAGCAATAAAATGGCATGCTTTGTATAAAGGAATTTCAGTTCCGTTAATTACAAATACGCCCTACTTTCATATTGCACTTGCAAGTATGATTATAGGGACGCAGTTGTTTTTAGCCGGATTCGTTGGTGAATTAATTACCCGCAATTCTCAGGAGAGGGATCAATACACCATTGCAGAAGAATTAGAATAGGTGGAAAGTATATCCGATGCCCAGATAAAATGCATGGTGACTGCGGTCTTCGGTTGCGGTCGTGTAACGCCAACCGCCGTTTAATTTCACATTTTCCGACAATTCGGCGCGAATATGCCACCCGATATTAAATCCGTATGCTACACC
>JAIRLY010000029.1 GCA_031259075.1 Dysgonamonadaceae bacterium
GCAGGCGCTACAAGTGATACCCTCTTCATTGATAACCGGGCAAGTTATGGCATCACCGAAGCCGGAAAAGTTTATCAGTTTTATTGCGTGGTAGTTAGCGGTTCGCAGTATGGCATTAGTGGTACCGGCCGTGTCGTTTACGGCCCCGGCGCTCGCCTTGCTAACGGCGGTTGGATAAAAGTTGCCAATGCCAACTTGGGGGCAATGCAAAGTAAATCGTTGGCTGATCAAATTGCTTATCAACCTTCTGCCGACTCATCTACCGTCAATGATAAAGCTTATGATCCCACGGTTTACGGTGATTGGTATGAATGGGGACGTAAAAAGGACGGTCATGAAAACCGTAAAGTACTTGCTACCGGTACCGTCAGTGATTATTTAAACAATGCAACAGGTGGTGTTGAAACTTCTAAACTGAATGATGCCGATGGACAAATTAAAGATAGTGAAACTACTCTTTACGGCAAATTTATTCAGCGTAATACCGGCACGTATGATTGGCGTCAATATCCTGAAACGACTGCAAATTCGGCTACTGCTCCTGCCCATGCTTGGGCTTGGGGTGATCCTGTGAACGGTATTACCGATTTAGATCCCTGTCGGTCCGTATTAGAAGATACTTGGCGCGTTCCTACTCAGACTGAATGGGCACAAATCGCATCGAACAATACTTGGGTTTGGCAAGACGGCGGCGCAAACGGCACGTCGGGCTACTTGCTTAAGCCCGGTGGCACGAACAAACCTACCGCTCTTTTCTTACCCGCCGCAGGGGCCCGTGGCCGTCTTGGCGGTGCGCAGGCCAATGTCGGTTCCCTCGGTTACTATTGGAGTAGCGCTGTTGCAGGTACTAGCTCGTACAGCCTCTCCTTTACAAGCGGGAGCATTACTGTAGCGTCTACGAGCACTCGCGCTACCGGCTTCACGGTCCGTTGCGTTTCAGAATGATTTAGTTTATTGACCTTGTGGAGAAAACCTTAAAAAGACAATTGCAATGGCAGTTCATTGCCGTATGTGCTTTCGTTTAGAGGGTTGCAAATCTCAACCCTCTGATTTTTTTAAAGATATAAAGATAACTGAAAGAAAATATCGACCGTTTGTTTCAAAATTCGAAAAATTTATGTAAGTTTGTGAGCTAAAATTAAAACATAAAATAAAAAATACAGTATGAAATTCGTAGTATCCGGTAATTTGTTGTTAAGCCATTTACAAACAGTAGGTAGGGTGATCGCTTCTAAAAATTCTATCCCTATTTTAGATTGTTTTTTATTTGAACTTCAGGAAACGCAGTTGGTAATCACGGCCGCTGATAGTGAAACTCGTATGATCACGACCATTGAAGTAAGTAATGTAGAAAATACAGGTATCTTTGCTATTCCATCTAAAAACTTAATAGATGCTTTGAAAGAACTTCCGGAGCAACCTGTCACTTTCGAAATCAACGAGGAAACGCTTGAATTGTTTATTTATTATGAAAATGGTAAATATAATTTTGTCGCACAAAAAGGAGACGAATATCCTCAATCCAAGCCGTTGAATGAAGATGCCGCTAAATTAGTTTTAAGCGCTTCAGATTTATTGTCAGGCATTTCCCGTACCATTTTTGCCAGTGGCGAGGATGAACTTCGTCCGGTAATGAACGGCGTATTTTTCGATATTACACCCGAAAATATTACTTTTGTAGCTTCCGACGGACATAAATTAGTGCGATTCAAAAATTTGGAGGTGAAGAGCAATGAAACTTCATCGTTTATTCTTCCTAAAAAACCGGCCAACTTGTTGAAAACCATTCTACCTCGCGAAGACGGAAATGTAACGATTGGCTTTGATGTAAATAATGCTTATATTACAATGGAACATTTCGTTGTCGTTTGTCGTTTGATCGAAGGCCGTTATCCGAATTATAACGGAGTGATTCCTCAACAGAATCCTTACAAAGTAAATGTAGACCGAGTGAATTTTTTAAATGCATTGAAACGGGTAACTGTTTTTTCTAATGCTGCCGATAGTTTAATTAAATTGAATATTTCGCCTAACAGCATTTTTATTTCCGCACAGGATATTGACTTTTCAATTTCAGCGGAAGAAACTATCGCATGTGTTTACAATGGCGTTGCGATGAGCATTGGTTTTAAAGGAACTTATCTTATCGAAATTTTAACTAATATTTCTTCGGAAGAAGTAGTTCTTGAGTTAGCGGATCCTTCTCGCGCCGGTCTTGTCTTTCCGGCAGAAAATGAAACAAATGAAGATTTGTTAATGCTGTTAATGCCGCTGATGCTAAATGATTAACAAAATTAAAAATTATGAATTAAAAAACGACAAGTTCGACGGTCTTTTTAATTCATAATTTTTAACCCTTACTTAACTCTTAAAAAAAAGTGAAACTGAATTTAAAAAATCCTATTGTCTTTTTTGATCTTGAAACAACAGGTATTAATATTGTTTCTGATCGTATTGTAGAAATTTCCTATTTGAAAGTACATCCGAATGGAGATGAAGAGTCTAAAACCAAACGGATTAATCCGGAAATGCCTATTCCACCACAATCCACTCAAATTCATGGAATTACGGATGAAGATGTGAAAGATGCGCCAACTTTCAGAACGATAGCGAAATCGTTAGCGTCGCAGATTGAAGGTTGCGATTTAGCAGGATACAATTCCAACCGATTCGATATTCCTTTATTAGCGGAGGAATTTTTGCGAGCCGGAGTAGATATTGATTTAATGAAAAGAAAATTTGTCGATGTCCAAACTATTTTTCATAAAAAAGAACAGCGTACTTTAGCTGCAGCCAGCAAATTTTATTGTGATGTGGATTTAGAAAATGCCCACAGCGCCGAAGCGGATACAAAAGCAACATACGAAGTTTTGAAAGCACAACTGGATCGATATCCCGATTTGAAAAACGATATTGCTTTCCTTTCCGAATATTCTTCCTATACAAATAATGTAGATTTTGCCGGACGAATTGTATATAACGAGAAAAAACAGGAAGTGATTAATTTTGGAAAATACAAGGGCCGGTTAGTGGAAGATATTTTGAGAGAAGATCCGGGTTACTACAGTTGGATTATACAGGGCGATTTCACACTTCACACTAAAAAAGTGTTTACGAATATTAAATTAAGATCCGCTTTTAATAAATAAACTTAACTTTGAAAAATATTGTATTATTTCTTTGTACGCTTATTTTAAAGGCTTGCTCTTCTCCTCAAACTCCTGTAAACAAAAACAATGAGTCAATATATCTTATTGTTGGTTCTTATTCCGATGGAACTGCTTCCGGCTTGTCGGTTTACGACTTTAATACGCAAACAGGAGATTTTGACTATATAAGTGATGTAAAAGATATCATCAATCCTTCTTATTTAGAGGTCTCTCCAAATGAACAATTTATTTATTCGGTGAGCGAAACGACTAATGGAGCCGTAAATTCTTTTTCTTTCGACAAATTGACCGGAACGCTAAGCCGGATCAATTATCAATTTACAGAAGGCGCCGATCCTTGTTACATTACAATAAATAAAGAAGCCTCATTTATTGTTACAGCCAATTACAATGGAGGAAATATTTCTGTATTTCCTTTACACAAAGACGGTTGTATCAAACCGCTTTCTCAAAATATCAACATGAATCAACATCCGGAAAACATTCAATCTCATATCCATACGGTTGTATTCTCTCCTGATGAACAATTTCTTTTCGCTACCGATTTAGGCAGAGATGAAATTTATACGTTTGATGTGCAAAAATTAAACAGGGAAGATTTCTTATATCGAAACAGCCGTCACACAACTTATTTGAAAAGTGGTTCGGGACCTCGGCATTTGGCCTTTCATCCCAACGGATATTTCTTGTATTGCATAAATGAATTATCGGGAACAATTGCCGTAATGAATTACGAAGGAGGTATTTTGTCTGTTATTCAGTATATTGAATCCGATACAACTCCCGGATGCGGAAACAAAGGGAGCGCCGATATTCATCTCACTCCCGATGGAAACTATCTCTACTCTTCCAACCGTTTGAAAACGGATGGAATTGCTATTTTTTCCGTTAATCCCGAAGATGGAACACTAACCCGCATCGGCTATCAGGAAACAGGAGTTCATCCCCGAAACTTTATTATTGCTCCGAATGGGAAATTCCTTCTCTGCGCTAATCGCGACAGTAATACTATTCAAATCTTTGAGATCAATCCTAAAACCGGATTATTAAATAATACCAGTAAAGAAATCGAAGTTGACAAACCGGTTTGTTTGAAATGGATAAATCGGTGAAAAGTTAGAATAAAAACAAGCGGCAATTGGCTTCGATTCCCCTTAGATTGTCCTATATTTGCGCCTAGCAAATTTTTCAAATGTCTGGGACAGTGTCAAATAGCGCAAATATAGATGAAAACAACTATATACTTCATCATTACTTACCGATCGAAGTTGTACGCAGATTTAAAGGAAGATACTTTTGCCTTTCTTCATTTAGTTTGATGTCTTATAAGTCTTTTTTCAGAATGTTTTTCACTTTTTTAGCAGGCAGATCAATAAATTTTGCAATCTGTTCAGCAGTCCAACCTGCTTGCGATAATCTTAAAACATACTGCTCCTGTGCTTTTTGCTCACCAATAGCGATACCTCTTTGCTCACCGATAGTGATACCTTCCTGCCTACCTTTTTGCCTTCCTTCTTGCCGCGCATAGTTTATGCCGCTTATGTAATCCATTGCCGCCATTTCCCGGCCCTCATAAATTCGTAACATGTCTTCGTCCTGCAAGACATGCTTGATTTTTCTTAGCGCTTTTTCTATTGTTGCATCCATTTCTATGATTTTTTTTAGGGTACTTTCGTCTGTGTTTTTGTCAAAAAAAGCCAACCAACGATGAAGCGGGTTGCCTTCTATATCTTTGTTCTCCAAGCGTCTGAACTTTACCATATCAATAAAATGTATTTCCAGTACATCTGTGAGCATGAAATCTTTACAGTTGTCTTCCCAAAGATGAAAACAACTATGTACTTCATCTATCGGAAGAAATTCAGTGCCGACAATATTGATGGCTATCACCGTCGGTAATTT
>JAIRLY010000266.1 GCA_031259075.1 Dysgonamonadaceae bacterium
CTCTTAGTTCGCTTTCAGGTCCCGAAGAGAAGCGGTTTAAAAATACGAAGAGTGGGACTTCAACTTTATTTACTCTAGAGGTCTTCAACTACCGTATTGATAAATAAGTTATACCCACGCATCCAACGTGAGCGTTTACTAACTTATTCTTGTCAATACTGAAATTGTTGAAGTTTCTAGAGCAAGAATATAAGCTAACGCTTTCTTAATTATTTAAATGTATGAAAAATAATATCTGTTTCTTTCTGAAAAATTAATAATATTGTTTAAAAACCACACAAAATTAGTGAGATTTTTTGAAATAAAAAATAAAAAGTAAAAATTTAATCACTATTTTTTATAACATTTCTATTACACAGTCAAATCAGTGGCGCGAAGGCACGAAGGCGCGAAAGGGCGAAAGCACGAAAGGGCGAAAGGGCGAAAGCACGAAGGCACGAAAGCACGAAGGCGCGAAAGCACGAAAGCACGAAAGGGCGAAAGGACTTGACTGCCCTTTAGAACACGGATTTTTAAATAATTATTTTCGTGCTTTCGTGCCTTCGCCCTTTCGTGCTTTCGTGCTTTCGTGCTTTCGTGCCTTCGTGCCTTCGTGCTTTCGTGCTTTCATCTAATATCTTAAGTTATAAATTTTCCATCGCTTAGCGAAAACGCTTCAAATTTCGTTCAACAATATTTGAACTGCTTTTTCCAGTTGTTGATCTTGGCCGGCAACCAATTTTTCGGGAGAATTGGCAATTTTATAGTCCGGTTCGAGTTGCTGATTCTCCAGATAACTGCTGTCGGGCAATTGATAACCTACAATGGGGATACCAAATACGAGGGAGTTATCTTGCAATGTTTCCCATGAAACGCTGGTCATTGTTCCCGGGACAGACATTCCGACTAACTTTCCGATTTTTAGGTGTTTATACACCCATGGCGACCCGTGTGCATTGGAATAGTTCGCTTCTCCCACTATCATAATCGAAGGTTTGTTCCATCTACGGCTGGGCATGTCGCAGGTTTCCACACCGCGCATTACTTGGGTAAAGTATTTCCGTCCGCTAAACAATACTTCCAAATCTTCGTGCAAACGGCCTCCGCCATTAAACCGTGTATCGATCACAATCGCTTCTTTATTATTGAACTTTCCTAATAGATCCGAATAGATCGACCGGAAACTTGCATCACCCATACTTTGAATATGCACATAACCCAATCTCCCGTCGGATAAGCGTTCTACATCGGCTTCGCGTCGTTTTACCCAGCGCTGATAAAGCAGGGCATTCTTCGCAGAAATAGAAACAGGTTTGATTACTTCATCCCAATGTTTTTCCGTTTTCGGATCATAGAAAGAAAACAGTGTTTTTTTTCCGGAGGTTTTATTCAATAAAGGGTAGTAATCTTCTCCTGCAAGAATTTTTTTTCCATTGATTGCTTCTAAGATACAACCTGTTGTTACTTTGCTTTCCGCATTATCAAAAGGTCCTTTTTCTATTACTTCATCAATCAATAATCCATCTCCTGCGTTATTAAGCGCAAAAAGGAGTCCGGGATCGGCTGTGGCATCTGCGTCGGGCATTTGAGGTGAATAGTGAGCGCCGTTGTGAGAAGAATTCAATTCGCCCAACATCTCGCTCAGCAGTTCGCAAAAATCAAAATTATTATTGATAAATGGTAAAAACCGGGAGTAGGTTTTTTTCATTAATTCCCAATCCGTTTTATGTAAATCTTTTACATAGAAACGTTTCTTTTCTTGAGTCCATACATGATTGAACATATACTCCCGTTCGGCTGCCCTGTCTATTTCCATTTGCGCCTGAATTGTAACCGATTCTTTTTTGTTTCCCGATAGAGTAATTTTTTGTGCCGAGCTACCCAAAGAGAACAAGGTTTTACCTTCTTTATCCATAAAAAGGCGGCCTTTCCCTACGCCTTTGATTTCCAATTTTGTTTCGCGGCTTCGGGTGTTAATAGACCATAAATCGTGATTTTTTTCGAAAGAAGCTAAATAATATAATTTTTCTCCATCATTGGTTAATATGGCGTCCGCTAAATCGGAAGAGTTGGGAGTTACCCGTACAATTCGTTCTTCTATATTTTTCAATTCGACGGCTATGTCTTTGGAATCTTCTTTTTTAACGGAGTCTTTCGAAGATTCTTTTTTCTTTGCTTTTTCTTCCTCTTCCAATAGTTTGAAATCGTCGTCGCTCAAACGGTATTTATCGTATGCCATCTGATTCATAAATACCAGCATGGCGTCGTCCAGTGAACCCCATGAAGCATGATTTCTCATTCCATACCGTTCGGATAAAAAGAGAACGGCATTGCCTTTCAACACCCATTTCGGATTTAAATCCATATATCCGCTATTTGTCAAATTCGTAATAGCTCCTCCTTGAGCGCTCACCAATCCTATGTCCGAATAGGGTTCATGTTTATTGGGAGTATAAACAAGGGTAAACCATTTACTGTCGGGCGACCACTCATATTCAATTTCTCCTGAAGTATTCGGATTGGCAGAGCCATCGGTAATTTGCCGTATCTTTTTATTTTCAATATTATAAACCATTAATTGATGGCGGTCCTGAATAAAAGCGATTTCTTTCCCATCGGGAGAGTATTTAGGGTACATTCGTTCATTTTCCGAAGATTGAAGCAAAGGCTTTTCTTCGATTACCGTAGCATTAAAAAAATAAATTTCGTCTTCACGGGTTGTTTTTGCTACATAAAGATTCCAAGTGCCCTCTCTTTCGGACGCATAAACCAGCGATTTCCCATCGGGAGAAAACGAAGGCATATCTTCTTGGGCTGCTGTGTGTGTAATTTGTTTGGTATATTTATAATCGACCGACGAAACGAACAGTTCGCCCCGCATCGCTACTGCTGTTTGTTTTCCATCGGCGGAAATGGCTTTGACCGACAAATTTTTATTTGTAATCGACTCAATATCATTCTCTTTATTGTCGTCTTGGATAGATAATTGCACTTTCTGGGGTTTATCATTACCCAATAAAGTATAAATTTCGCCATCATAAGTAAAACAGAGTTTTCCATTCCGGGCAATACTTAAAAAACGAACCGGATGAGTTTTGAAAAAAGTGATTTGTTTCGTTTGCAAGGGATTTAGTACCGGAAACGACCAAACATTGTACGAACCGGAACGTTCGCTTAAGAAATAAACCGTTGAGTTATCCGGACTAAAAACAGGATTTGTATCTTCTATCGTTTCCGTTGTCCATTGCGTAAATGTTTTATCGATCAGATTATATTTCCATATATCTCGCGTAACCGCCGATGTATGATGTTTTCGCCATTTATCTTCCTGACCTTTCCGGTCTTGATATACAAAAGATTTTCCATCGGAAGCGAAAGATACATTTTCTGCCGGAACGGCTAAAATTTGTTCCGGGCGGCCTCCTGAAACGGGGATTTTATATAATTCACTCATTATACCCGAAGGAAACGCCGCGCTTTGGGCCGGAGCTTGAATTTTAGCCCCGTATACAATTTGTTTTCCATCGGGAGTAAACGTGTAAGGCGTTTCATTTCCTGAAAAAGTAGTTAAGCGATTGGGTATTCCACCTTTTGCCGGTGTAATAAAAATGTCGAAATTGCCGTAACGGTTACTTGCAAATGCAATATTTTTACTGTCCGGCGACCAAATCGGCATATAATCGTAATTTACGTGCATTACAACAGGGCGCGCTTCTCCTCCGTCGGCCAATACGGTGTAGATATCTCCTTTATAAGAAAAAGCAATTTGCCGACCGTCGGGAGAAATAGACGGATACCGCATCCAGAGCGGATTGTTGGCCTGTAAAATATTCAAAGATAAGAAGATAAAAACAACGGAAAATTTTAGAATTTTCATGATATTATTATTTTTTAAATGTAAAGGACGGAAATAATTTAATAAATAGAAACCTGTTTTTTAACCAATGATCTTTGCTTTTGCAAAGCCTTCCTTTTGAAGTATTTCAAGAACTTTATTTCTGAAATCACCTTGTACAATAATTTCATTTTCTTTCGCAGAACCGCCTACACCGCATTTGGTCTTCAATAATTTCCCCAATGCTTGCAAGTCGTCTTCTTTTCCTGTAAAACCGGTAATCAGGGTAACTTTCTTACCGTTGCGGTTTTTTTTGTCAAGCTGTATTTTAATGAGTTGTTTCTCTTTGGGGAGTATATCCGGCTCTCGTGTCGATTCTCTTTCATACTGAAAATCAGGATTAGTCGAATATACTACATTCAGTCGTTCTTTCCAATCATTGTTTTTCATCGGGCTTTTTTCTTCTTGTTATTATAGTTGATCCCGTCCTTATTTTTTGTCTTGTTTTTTTCTAATTTATTAGAAATTAATCACTTTGGGTTCTCCGGAAAATGATGCGATTGTTGCTGTGGCGTCTTTAAGGTACAACACTTGCGTATTGTTGTCATCCGCAGAATACATACCTTGCAACTCCGGATAAGCATCCAGCATACTTTGTTTTGCTTCGCGTCTATCGTCTTCAACGACAATCGCCTGTACACGTATCCACTGTTGTTGTCCATCGAAAGCGCATATTTCGATTTTCGGATTTATTCCCATTTGTTTGGATACCTTTTTTACCTTGCCTGTTTGGATGTAAAGTTTTCCTTCGAAAATATTGATTGTACCGAATGGACGCACCCGCGGTTGGTCGCCTTCTACCGTAGCCAAGTAATATGTTTGACATTTTTTAATAAAGTCATATACTTCTTGCACGCAGGCGCTTTCATTTTGATTTTTAACTTCGCTCATGTTTTTTGCTTTTAAATTGTTACAACCTGTCAATAACGTTGTTGATAAAATCAACAAACAACTCCCAATAATAACATTTAGTCTTTTCATTTTTCAATTCTTTATTTAATATTATTTTTTCTATTTCCTGTTGCAAATATAGATGAAATTTTTGAATTACATGCAGAGGAATGAAAATTGGCGGAAGACGAAAGACAAAAGGTTGTCAACTGGTATCTTTCAATATTTTCTTCCAAACGTTTCATAATTTTACCCCTAACGTTAGGAAAAAATCATGAAAGATAATCAGTGCATCCGTCTATAAAATCATCACAAATTATTTACTTCGCATTATAAGTGTTTTTCTACTGTTTCTTGTTTTAATCATAAATAACTAAAAATGTGATTTTATTTAAACAAGTAAATTATGAAAAACAGCACGTTTCCGAATGCCGGTAAGTTCGTAAGAATTTATCTACTTTTATTTGTATGTTGCAGTTCTATTTGGTTTTCGTCGCCGCTTCAGGCGCAAATATCGGTTTCGTTGAAAAATACGACCGTCGGGAAAGTCATTCGACTGATCGAAAGCCAGAGCAAGTATCATTTTTTTTACGAAGATTCAATAGCAAAATTACCTGTATCGGAAATTCAAATATCAGATAAGGGAATAGAAGAAACATTAAATGTTCTCCTGAAAGAAAAAGAAGTGTCCTTTGTAATAGAAAGCGATATTGTTTATTTATCGTTGAAAAATCAAAAGATACGAAGTTCAAAACAAGATAAAAAACTTGTTACCGGAACCGTTGTGGATGAGAATCAAGAACCGCTTATCGGCGTAAGTATTGTAATAAAGGATTCAAATACGGGAACTACTACCGATTTAGACGGAAATTACAGTATTGAAGTGCCTTCCTCACAAGCGCAAATTCAATTTTCATATATCGGTTATACTACTCAAACCGTCGCTGTAGGCGCTCAAACTGTGATTAACGTCACATTAAAAGAAGACATACAAATGATCGGCGAAGTAGTAGTGACGGCTCTCGGAATCAAACGGGAGAAGAAACTCCTGGGTTACTCCATTCAAGAATTGAAAGGCGATGAAATGAACCGTACCGGAAACGCCTCTATTTCGGGCGCTTTGCAAGGAAAAATCGCCGGAGTGCAAATGAATATTTCCCCTACCGGTCTGAATGGTTCAACCAAAATCACTATTCGAGGAAACAGTTCTCTGACCGATAACAACCAACCGCTTTGGGTAGTAGATGGAATTCCTTTTGGCGACGAGAGCAGTTCCAGCGTATCTCTTTATGGAGGAATAGACAGAGGCGGCGCTGCTATTGATATTAATCCCGAAGATATTGAATCAATCTCGGTCTTAAAAAGCCCCAATGCCGCTGCATTATATGGTTCGAGAGCCGGAAACGGAGTCATTTTGATTACCACCAAAAGAGGAGCTAAAAACCAAGGACTCGGAATAAACTATAATTCTACATTTACATGGACGAATGTCGCTGAAACCCTGAACATGCAAACCATTTACGGACAAGGGTTGGATAGAAAAATAAATACGGGAAGCGCTTTCAGCTATGGAGACAAATTGAATGGAAAAAATATTCCCGCTTGGTGGAAAGACAATAGAGGAGCCACCACTCTTTATAGTTTGCAAGGAAACAAACTAAAAGATTATTTCAATACGGGATTTTCACAAAATCACAACGTTTCTATCGGAAACGTTACGGAAGATTCGCACTATAGAGTATCTCTCGGATATTTAGACAGTAAAGGATTATTTGAAGGTGAAACCTTAGATAAATACAACATTGATTTAAATTCCGGTAAAAAGATAAACAAGTATCTGAGCATGGACAGTAAAATTTCTCTTTCCGAAACACAAGCGAAAAACCGCCCCTATATCGGCAAATACGGAGAAATGTTCCAATTGATGCTTCTTCCCAATAATATCAGCTTGAAAGACTTGCGTAAATATTCTACCCGGAAGGAAACAGACAGCTACGGAAACGAATATGATGTGCATCAAAACTGGCTGGGTCCGGATCAAGACATTATGAATCCTTATTGGGTACACAACCGGCGGACGAACATGGATGAACGTTGGCGGGTATTCGGATATCATTCTATGAAAATAGATTTCACGGATTGGCTGTATGCTACCGGAAAATTGGCCGTTGATTATTATCGAACGAAAATAGAGGAAACAGACAAAGGATTAGGCAAAAGTACGGAAGATGTTCTGATGAATGATGTGTTTTCAAAAACTGAAAATAACTTTTTGGAAATGAATATGGAATTTATGATTCGCGGAAACAGCCGGATAGGAGAAAAAATCCGGATAGATTATGGAATAGGCGGAAATGCGATGTATCGAACATGGGAATCCCTAACCGCTCAAGCACGCAATATGATGCGCAAAGGAGTATGGTATTTGAACGATGCAGGTACTTATGTACGTAAAGACGGCGGTATTCCGACATTTGCCAATCAATATTTGAAGAAAAAACGAATGAACTCGCTTTTTGAAATGTTACAAGTGACTTACGACGATTATATCGCTCTGGATATAACCAACCGCACCGATTGGTCTTCCGCATTGCCGGCTCCTCATGCTTATGATTATCCTTCTTTCAGTATGAGTTTCATTGGAACCGAATTTATGAGAAAAATAGGGAAAAAGGCGCCTTCTTGGTTGACTTATGCCAAATTACGTGCATCCTACGCCATGGCAGGTAAAGATACGGAAGAATATGCCTTGAGGCCTTATTTCCACCCGGAACAAGGATTTACAGGAAGCGCATCGTTGCCCGACCGTATATATGTGGATAATCAATTGAAACCGGAAATGAATACTTCTTACGAAGCCGGTTTGGAAATGAAATTCCTGAACAATCGTTTAGGTTTTGATTTTAGCTGGTATAATTCAATAACCAATAATCAAATCATGTTTATTCCTCACGATGAATCAGCCACTTTCGGAAAAAAACGAATCAATGCCGGAAGCGTACAAAATACCGGTATTGAATTTGCATTTTATTCCATTCCACTACAAACCAACGATTTTGAATTCGGACTGGATTTCAATTTATCGCACAATGTAACTACAATTAAAAAATTGCATCCGAAAATAAACTTTATCGACTTCGGAGAAGGTGTCGACCGCTTCTTTTTTACCGTCGGCGCTGTTGAAGGTGGAAAATTGGGTGATATCTATGCCAAGAGAATCATCAAACGGGATAAAAATGGAAACAAAATTATCAACAACCATACCGGTTTACCCGAATTAGACGGCAGCGTCAAATTGAAAGACCGGAAAATAGGTAACATTCAGCCAAACTGGATGATGTCGGTTGCTCCAAGATTTTCGTACAAAAACATATTCGTATCAGCCCTTTTCGATATGAAATTCGGAGGAGACATCATTTCCGTATCCGACGCTATTGCTACGCATTACGGAACTTCTAAACGGACGGAAAACCGGAATGAAAAAATAATTCTTCCCGGAGTTTATGCCGACGGAACACGAAATACAACCGAAATAAAATACGAAAATTATTACCGTTTCATTGGAAATACCGGCACCGACGCCGGAGTTCCCGAAGAATTTGTTTTTGACGCTTCCTATATAAAATTCAGAGAACTGGCCATCGGCTACGAATTGAATCGGAAAATCCTGAAAAAAACGCCATTCAAAACCGGTAAGATTTCTTTCGTGGCCCGCAACTTGTGTTACTTGTTGAAACATACACCCGGAACAAATCCCGAAGGAGGCTTTAATACATCCATGTATTCTCAAGCATTCGATTATTTGGCAGTGCCGGATAGCCGAACATTAGGATTCTCAGTTAATGTTAGTTTTTAATTTAGTTAATAAGCAGCAAGCAAGTAATCTGCTTACTGTACCTCAAAAATTACCCAATTATGAAAACAAAAAACAGTTTTAAAAAGAATATCATAAAAATATCATTTCTCTCATTCCTGATATCCGTATTGTCCGTATCATGTACCGACGGATTCGATCGTATAAACACGCCGCTGTATCCTCCTAATGATCCGAATGAAACAACAGGATATGGAAACGGAATTTATTTGGGCGACTCAATTGACGCGGAAGAATTGACTAAACTACAGGCCGACATTGCTAAAATAGGAAGCGAGTTCAGGAATTTCTCATACGAAGGAGTCTATAACGATTATCAGATAACAACCAATTTAACACACGATATCTATGCCGGATATTTTGCCAATATGAATCCGTCTTGGATAATGGACGCCCCCACATATATGTATCATGCCGGATGGAGCGACACCCGTTGGAGTCATTTCTATTTGCATCGTACAACCGAATACGGCACATTGGCCCGTACATTCTGGTTTGTAGGACACGACTTTAAAAAAGGAACCGGTCCTTACCTGAACGCTTTTTATATTACCCGTATCTATTATGCCTTTTTAATCGCTATGCAAACAGATACTTATGGAGATATTCCTTTAACTTACAAACAATTACAAGGTTTATCGGATCCGGAAAGCCCTGAATTCAGAACCCAAAAAGAAACTTATGACATTGTATTCGAATTGCTGGACGATGCTTTGAAAAACATCCGGCCTGAACAAACAGATGCTTTTAATTTGGGTAAAGACGACCGATGCTATGGCGGCGATGTAAACAAGTGGATTCGGTTTGCGAATACCCTGCGTTTGCGGTTAGCCTTGCGATTGTCGAATATAGACCCTGAAAAAGCACGGAAAGAAGGAGAAGCCGCATTGGCACACCCGGGAGGTTTGATGAAAGATAATGACGATAACATGAGAACAATCCCAAAATTTGCACCCGTAGAATTAGGCGGTGAAAATTCGGGAGGCGACGAAAATATTCATGCACTGTGCAGTTATAAATGGTATGATGCAGGAATGAATAAAGATTTGGAAAACGCTTATAAAGTTTTAAGCGAAAATTTAGATCCGCGTTGCAAAGTATGCTGGTATCGTCCGTTGGAGGAAGGAAGTACGGAAAACGATCCGATTGAATCAAAACGGGATTTTCTCGGCTCTCTATCAGGAGATTTTGATATCCAGAAACCGACCTTTAAACACTCTTTACTGCGTTCGTATGCAAAAGATGGAAAAACTTTACGCGACGATGCATGGTTTGGCTATGGACGAGAAAGCGTCTGGTTAAGCTATGCCGAAAGTCGTTTCCTATTAGCCGAAGCTTCCTTAAGAGGATGGGATGGAGCATTGGACAACAGTCCTCTCAATTATTTTTTGGAAGGAATATCCGCATCCATGCAATATTATCATATTTCTTATCTGGAAGAACAAATGTATATTTCCGGATTAAAAATATTAAAAGATCCTTCTGCTAATCCCTTTATAACAAATAACCACGAAGAAATGCTCGAACAAATCATCACTCAGAAATGGTTGGCTATATTCCCTAATGGAAATGAAGGATGGGCGGAATTTCGCCGGACAGACTATCCGTCTTTCGTCGCTTTACCCTTAATTAACTCTTCGGGAGGAGATGTGCCGGATGGTAAATTTATCAAACGAATTGCTTACCCGGCTAATGCAATTGATACGAACCCTAATGCAGAATATGTTTCTACAGGTACTCGAGTATGGTGGGATATTGAAGATACAAACGACGATAATGGAAATTACCGGAAACCAAATAATTTTAGATAGAATTATGAATTTTAGGTATTCCTGTATATTAAGATTTCTTTATACGCATATATAACTCTGAAACATTCATAACTCATGATTTGCAACTTATTATAACATTTTTAAATAGTGATATATGAAAATTAAAATTTTTCTTTTTGTATTAATTACGTTGTTTAATTTAACAACTCTTCAGGCACAACAGCCTTTCTCCGGTTGTTGGCATCCGGATTTTATCAAAAATTGGACTCCGGAAAAAGATCCCGACAGGAAATTCAATCGCAGTTCCGTCCCTCTTCAAGAACGTATTCCAACAGCAACAACCGTAAAAGCGCACTCCCAACAATTTGCAGACGGACAAGTAGCGGCTTGTCTCACGATGCATCCGATGTGTAGCCAAGTCCCTTCACAAGGAGCCGGTAACTTTATCGGTTACAATCCCACCTACTGGCAATACATGGATTTGCTGATTTGGTGGGGTGGTTCGTCCGGTGAAGGAATTATATTACCGCCTTCCGCACCGGTAATAGATGCAGCCCATTTGAACGGAGTGAAAGTTTTAGGACAAATTTTCTTTCCTCCTACCGCTTTCTCCGGTATCCCTGAATGGACTACACAAATGAATACTAAAAATTCGGATGGAACATTTCCATATGCTCGCAAATGCGTGGAAATTGCCGAATATTATGGCTTCGACGGATGGTTTATCAATAGCGAAACCGTCCACTCTACGAATTGGGGTGAATGGACCACGGATTATTTAGCCTATGCCGAATCCAGAGGATTGAAAGGACAAGAAATCCAGCTTTATGTAGCAAGTTCCGGTTCTTCGGGAGCATACATCGAAGATGTTGCCAAACAACAGGGCGCTTCCTATATGGTAAATTACGGAGGCATTTCTACAACCGACGTCAATAATCGGATGAATACTCACGTAAGTAACAATTGGGGAGACAAAGCAGACGCATTCAGAACTTGGTATTATGGAGTAGAGCAAAGCGGAGCGATTACCGGTAACGGAAATCAATTCAAAACGCTTTTCCCTACAAATGGGCATATCGGATCTATCAATTTCTTCAATCCGGAAGAACCCATTTGGAAAAAAACGGTGGAAAGTTTATTAAATACACACGATGCCTCCGGAGAAAAAGCCTATACGGCGATGGAAACGGTTTTCAAGAATGAAAGTCAATTTTGGGTAAATGCTACTGCCGACGCAACCGGTACTAATCGAGGGAGTAGTTATACAATGCCGGGAGTAGCAACCGCTATTCAGGAACGTTCAACTATTCAAACCAAACCATTTATTACAACTTTCAGCGCCGGTTTAGGAAAACATCGTTTCGTAAACGGTGAAAAAAAAGGCACACAAGATTGGTATCACAGAGGAATGCAAACCATAATGCCAACTTGGCGTTGGTGGCAAACCGAAGGATATGCACCTACCAACAAACTCAAATTTGATTATAACTGGGATGATGCATATAATTTAGGTACTTCTATTAATATAAGCGGAAATCTTACAAATAATACCGGATACAATATTTATCTGTACAAAACTAAAATAGCAATTGCCGGCGGAGACAAAATACAACTGGTCTACAAAACAAACAAAGCAGGAAGCATTAATATTAAAGTTGCCGACAGTTCAAACTCGCTTAACCTTCAAGCGTTGACTGTAACGCCAACCTCTACCGTGAAAAACGGTTGGACGATAGATGTGTATGATTTGAGCGCTTTAGCCGGAAAAACATTAACCACAATCGGACTGGGTATCAAAGCCGCCAATGGAAACGGTTTTACGGCTCAATTGGGACAATTAGCTATTTATCCGGACAATTATAATCCTGCCAAGGTAGATGTAAGCAATCTGAATGTGGAAAATACATTAGAAGAAATTACAGGCGACTTGCGTGTGACTTGGGACAAACCGGCCTCTTCGGACGTTCATCACTTCAATGTCTATCTCGAAAGAGAAGGTGTAAAAACATTAGTAGGCCAAACCCGCAACGAGGGTTTCTACATTCCGAAATTTACCCGTAACGGACAATCCGAAAAAAAATTGAAAGTATCGGTTACTTCCGTTAATAAAGACATGGAAGAAACATCCTCCGGCCCAAGTAAAGAAGTTTCTTTTCCGGATATTAAATTGCCGGAAGTGTCGCTGAAAGCATCCAAAACGTTGATTACCGTAGGAGAAGAAGTAACTGTGACGGCGAAAGCTACCAGTTTTCCGGAAAACTATACATGGAAAACTTCCGATGGAGCAACGTTGAAAAGTTCAAATGGAAATACAGCCATATATACTTTTACCAAAGAAGGACTATTTGATATTAGCGTTGATGTTCAAAATGCGATAGGTACAAAAAGCTATACGGAAACGAAATTTATCCATGTATCACAAGCCAATCTGAGCATTGTAAGCCGAACGGCCAACGGCGGGAAAATCAAAGCGGTCAGCAGTTACATGACCGGAAGCAATGAAGGTCCACAATGGTTGATCGACGATACAACAATCCCCAGCAGTCTCAATCAAAAATGGTGTGCCGGCGGAAGCAAAGAACATTGGGTAATTCTCGAATTAAAACAACCATACGAACTTTATCGCTTCCAAATTTACGATTGTGGAAATAAAGAAAATGCATCGGATAATCTTACCTGCTATAAGATTTATACCAGCATGTCGGGTAAAGATAACGAATGGACCTTGGTATTAGATGAAAAAGAAGTGCCTGCAGATGCAGCCCATAATATAAAAGACGATTACATCAAACCGACAGTAGCCCGTTACGTGAAATTTGTTCCTTACAATCCGGATATGGCAATTACCATTCGGATATGGCAACTGGACGTATGGGGATTGACTGCTACTGCTATTCCACCGGTTATCGATTCCGTTTCCGCAAGCAAATCGATCCTAAAACCAAATGAAGAAGTAACATTTACTGCCATTGTATCGGAAAATCCCACAAGCTACGATTGGACCGTAGCCGGTGGAACACTTGTTTCGAAGAACGAGAATAAAGCTATATACAAATTTGAAAAATTGGGCGTTTACGATGTAACAGTAACTGCAACAAATGCAAATGCAACCTCCCAACCGGTAACAATAAAAGGAATTGTCGAAGTTACGACAGCAAGAGAAGAAGGCAAATTTCCTTTAACAATCAAAACATTCGACATCGATTTGATTGCCGAAGGTACGCCTGCCATCGATTATGCTTATTCTTTTGATAACCAAGATTGGGCGTTTTATACTTCAAATGTAAATTCCTCCGGAGCCATACCGGTCAATGCAGACAGGATAGCCGTAAGCGTAAATGCGACTCCTTTCCGCTTTGCTCCATACAACGATGATAATGCGATTCTCCTAAAAACAAACAACATAATTGAATTGGAAGAAATCTATTCGCCTAAGGCGCTATATCTTTTGACTGCAACTTCAGGCAGTTCAAATATATATGTAATTGTAAATTATTCCGACGAAACCCATTCCGAATTGAAACAGATTCAACTCCAAGACTGGTGTACCATTTCGGAAAGTACCGCTTTTGGAACAATAGGAAGGATAAAATTGGAAGCTTCGGATGATTATGAGGCTGATCAAACCGAAGTGCAATGCCAGATGATTGAAACGAAAGTAGAGACAGACCCTGCAAAAGAGGCCGTTTCGATCTCTATTGCCAAAATGGGAGGTACTACGGCTGTCTTTGCCGTCACGGCGGATGCAATAGTGACCTATATGGAATTAGAACAACTGCAAGATATAACTTTGAAAAAAACAGCCTCGCAGAATATAGAAGCTTCTTTCAATTTGAAAGTCGCAAAAGAAAACGATTTTGATATTTCAGTGAGGTCAAATGACAATACAATTGCCGAAATTTCAAATGCGACGATAGACGAAACGGCTAAAAAAGTAAGTTTTGCAGTAAAAGGATTGAAAACAGGTGCGACGGAAGTAGCAATTACGTTGACCAACGGTCAAAAACAACTGGAAAGAAAATTTACCGTGACGGTGTCGGATCGGACAGGAATCAATAACACAAACGCTTCGGATATCAAAATAGCGCCGAATCCTGTCAAAGCAGGGGATAAAATTACAGTGTTTGCTGATAAAGCAAACAAAATTCGTTTGATGACATTACAGGGAATTATCGTATCGGAACAATTAGTCGAAAAATCTGTAACCGACGTATCAACTGCCGGTTTACAAGCAGGAACTTATTTGATACAAATCGTTGGAGAAACGACCACTGTTTCCAAAGTAATTATAAAATAAGAGTGAATAAATAACTGAAAAAAACTCCTGCCGATGAGGATCGGCAGGAGTTTTTTTCATAACCTGAATTTTGGATAAAAATTTGTAAGAAATATTTACTTTTTATTTTTTATTTCAAAAAATCTCATTACTTTTGCGAAGTTTTATTAAAAAATAAACAAAATGTAAATTTTTATGACACAATAGAGCATATTTTATAAGAACATAATACATTAATTAAAAAAGCGTTAGCTTATATTCTTGTTCTGGAAATCTTGATAATTTCAGTATGTACAAGGATAAGTTAGTAAACGCTCACGTTGGATGCGTGGGTATAACTTATTTGTACATACGGGTAGTCAAGAACCTCCAGAACAGATAAAGTTAAAAGTCCCACGCTTCGTATTTTTAAACCGCTTCTCTCCGGGACCTGGAAGCGAACTAAGAACTAAGAGTTATGAGTTAAGAACTAAAAGTTAAAAGTTAAGAGTGGACGCCGCCGCCTGTATCACTATTGTTTATTCCGGTCGAAGGTAAAGACAACTATTCGAATCAAAAAATCATTTTTCTCATCGTTTAATAAATGCCGGTTGTCTTTACCGGAGACGGAAAATCAAGAACTAAGAATGGAGAAAAAAGGAAGACCGTAGGTCTTCAAGATAAATAACCCCCAATGAAGCGAAGCGATTGGGGGACAAACAAAACAACAACAACACTTTCAACCCCGAAGCGGGTTGAACAGGTAAAAGAGAACATAATCGGTAATGCGAAATGAACAAGAAAATGGAAAATAGAAAATGTAAAATGGAGCGAAGCCCTGAAAGGGCGATAATCAATAGCGATGGGCGTTATCGGTTGTATTGGGAAGAAAATATTGCCCTCTGTCCCGTTAGGGACAGCATGTCGGTAGAAAACG
>JAIRLY010000302.1 GCA_031259075.1 Dysgonamonadaceae bacterium
TTTTTCTCCACCCACTTCGTAAATCCTTCCGGCACATCCTTCACGCTATTCACACTTTCGCTTGAAAGCTCCTCTCCATTCATTCTCCGTGCGTTGTCGGCAGCCATTTCCTCCTCCGATTTAAGTACGGAGACGGCATAACAGCGACAGTTTGAACCCCAGAAACATTTACCGTTTCTGCGGATATACATCGTGTTGTTTCTGTCAAGAGTTAAGTCATAGACAGTCCCGCTGTACGGCACAAATTCCTTACTGTATTGCGTTGCCGTTTTTGAGGAACATTCGGATATAATAATTCCATCACGATTAATTGTGTATATGCCGTTTTTAAACGTTTGTAGCCTGCCTTTCGACCTTTGAACCCTGAACGAGGGGCGCATTCCAATCTTCAATATTAACTCGCCTATATCGTCTGCCATGCGCACCGACGAGGTATAATATATTCTTTGACATTCGGATGGAGAGCATAGATTCCCTTTGTTTCCGATAAAACTTTTTGGAGACTTTACCCTTCCGTCGCAAGAAACGAATGCGTCAAGGAATATTTTTATTTGATACGGAACAGCTTCCTTGATTACGTCCGGGATATATTTAGAGTAGCATCTTCCAAACTGTTTCAGGTAATCGTATAACTCTCTGCTATTAACTTCTACTTTTCCGGAATTATATCTGGGTTTCAAATTCATTGCCGCAATACAGTCGTATATCTGCAACTTGTTTTCATCCTGCTGCGCAATGCTTATTGAGTACTTGTGTCCCAAACTGCCGTCTGAAAGCCAATATCCCATAAACCGGCAAAACAGATTAAAGTTTATTTCCAGTCCGTTTATATTTATATTCTCACAATGCACACCGTTCCAGTTGCAAGAACGATATATCGGTTGTGTTTTTCCGCATTTCCTTGCCTCAATTCGCCTGAATGTCTTCGCATCCTGTTTGCTCAGGACGAGCATTTCGTGTTCGGGAGTAACCAGAATATCGAGCGAACGGTTAAAGAAGTGCGCCATATCTCCCGTGTATGGATATGTTTGCTGTAATACAATCCCAGCCCATTCGAGATCGTATGTTATAGTATTGATTGACATTATTTTATCATGTATTTTTACATCTTTGAAAAATTGCCAGCCTCTATCTGTATAGACTTCCGAAAGCTCGTCATAACAGAGCGGATGCCATCCGGTGAATTTGAACGTCTTCGGGTATTTGCCTTTCAGATCGTCGCAAATGTCCGTAAACGGCTTGCCATTGAGTGTGTGGTTGTTCGATAGTCGCACTTCGATGCCGACAACGAAATCCAATTGCTGCCAGCGGGTATGGTCGGAGGTACGGTAGGCCATGTTTGTTTCGGTAACGGCCAAACGTCGGGCATTCTTAAAGGATGAACGGTAAACGCCCGCTCCGGGATGGTACGCTTTGGCCGCTTTTGAGAGATGTAACTGTCCGTGTTCGTCCCTGACACGGCGAAACAGTTTATCCGGGGCTTTGAGATACTGTTTCAGATCGCGTGCGATTTCAGCAGCCGGAAGCCCGTCGCGCAGCCCCAAATCAATTCCCATCTCTATCTCGGATTTAAATTGGTCTGTATAATTCCACACCCTGTCCGATAGATTTAATCCGGCTGCTTTCCGCTCCAGAAACGCTTTCCGCGCCTTATCATTGTTGCTGTAATAGCGACGTTCCTGCTCTTTTGTCAGTTTGTATTTGTTGTCTCCGAAAACCCGGTCGCAAAGCGCGTTGTTCTTGTTGTTAGCCAGTGCCCAACCCGAACGCACACCATTGACGATGACCGTTTCCGTATTCTTTTGAAGGCTCTTAAGCAACTTTTCGATACGTGCCTTTGTTTGTGGATAGTCGGAAAAAGAAAACGGTTTGTCGGGGTCGAAATCGTGTATAGATACGCCGATAGCGGCAGCTTCCTTAATGGCCGTGTCGTAAATCTTCTCAATTTGCTTTTCGGTCAATCCCAGATTACGCAGATGCTGTTTGTCGTATTTATTTGGTCGCGGCATCAAAGTATTTATAAACACTTTTTATGTAAGTGTATATTTCTCCTGCAATCCAACCGACGTAATAGGCAAATACCTCATCATTCTTGTAATCGGCGATTTGCCCCCTGTCTCTAAAAATTCTTCCGATTAAATGTACGCTCTCATGACATACCGAACCATATTCCGCATACGGAGGCAGTATTGTATAATAATCGAATTTACTCTTTTGGAAAACAATCCCGTCGCAGTTTTTAGATAAATCTTCGTCCGGCGAATCCGAGCAGTATTGCCTGATTCGCCTGTTATCTACACATTTATTGGGATCATCCGTTATGATTATGTGAATATTGCACAGGAAAACATCAAGTTTTATTTTCTTTTCCTTCGTCATTGCGTATTTTCACGTTGTTGGTTCAAACACATCCAAGCTGCTTTCTTCCTGTATCTGTCGCATGGTTTCATCCACATTGTCCGACCATCCGAGCATTTCAATCCCTTCCCGTTGCGATACGATAGCCTTTCCCCCGGTAGCCGACATGATGTTGGTAATTGTTTCCTTGTCGTCGTTGATGATGAAGGGCGTTATCACTGTTTCGACCTGTAAGCTGTCGATGTCCTTTTCTTTTCCGGGCATCATAATTTTCAGGAATGCCTTTATAATGTTTACCTCCCTGTCAAGCATTTCGAGCAGTCGCTCGGATTCATCCTTTACTTTCAACTGTGCATTGGTTGTGCCTTGCTTTCAAAATTTGTACCTTCGCAGCTATAGGACGGCGTATATTCATAGTGGTTGCGTTGTGTCTTGCTTTCAAAATTTGCGCCTTCGCAGCTGCTCCGTAATTGCCTGTATTGGCTGCTCCGTTGTGTCTTGCTTTCAAAATTTGTACCTTCGCAGCAGCTGGCACACGAAACCGCCCTGCAGGGTGGTTGTGTCTTGCTTTCAAAATTTGTACCTTCGCAGCCCAATCCACTGCGTCAACTTCGCCTTCGTGGTTGTGTCTTGCTTTCAAAATTTGTACCTTCGCAGCAGGATATGGATTATTACGTTGCCAATGCAGGTTGTGTCTTGCTTTCAAAATTTGTACCTTCGCAGCAAACCAAAAAGAAACTAACCAAATACCTAAGTTGTGTCTTGCTTTCAAAATTTGTACCTTCGCAGCCAGGAACTTGATTTATTAACTAATGCTTTGGTTGTGTCTTGCTTTCAAAATTTGTACCTTCGCAGCTCGATGCAAATATTCGTCTGATATTAAGTTGTTTGCGACAGGATTAGAAAGAAAAAAAACAGTTCAATGAACAAAGAATCCCACGTGCATTGTGGGATTCTTTAATTGTGTTAGCATCTTTTAGATAAATCGCTTATAACAAGCGAAAGGACATCGGGTGTGTTTTCTAACTAACAATGTAATATTTTGATAATGTGTAAATAACAATATCAAAAAATAAATTGTTTGATTTTCAGGGCATGAAGACATCGTTTATTTTATTCGTGTGAGATATTTTCGAACAATGGATATTTTTCAACTTTGGGTTGGTCCATAATTTACAATATTCTAAAAAAGTTCCAATTGTTGGTAAGGAGTTGAGACAGGTTTTTCTTTTTTTCCATAAAACAATTCCATAGAACCGAATTGTTTGTCAGTGATACATAAAATTCCGACATGACCCTTGTCAGGTAAGATGTTTTTTACCCTTTTGATGTGTACGTCAGCATTTTCACGGCTCGGACAATGACGAAGATAAATTGAAAACTGAAACATAGTAAATCCATCGTTTACTATTTGTTTACGGAAATCCGAATATGCTTTTTTTCTTTTTTCGTTTCCGTAGGCAAATCAAAAAACACCAACACCCACATAATTCGATATTCATTAAGGCGGTTCATGATAAGCATTTCCGATTAAATACGGGATATTCTATTTTTCGTATTTCTCCCAAATAACATTTTGCAAGAGATGCTGTTGTTTGTCCGGCAGCAATCATTAGCGGGCTGCACTGTCCATTGATGATCACATTGAGTACAGGAATAGAAAGCAATTTTGTTTTTACATCTTTGGATAATTCGTTAAAATTCATTTTGTCATCTACGATTTCCACTACCAATTTATCCACGAACGGGCGATAAGGTTCCATAATGTCGTCAGCCAGACAATAAGCGTTATAGCGGTTACGGTGGTGAATGCCAAGTGTCGGCAACAGCCCGCTTGCTACCAACGAGCGTGCAATTATCGCTCGCAAAACAGCATAACCATAGTTCAATAAATTGTTGGGTGGAATTTCTTCGCGCCCTCTCCTGAATCCCTCAATCGTTGGAAACATATTATCCCAATAATAGGCTGCTGCTCGACCTTCCAGATTCTCACTGTCACCGCTTTTCACTTGTCCTACCCAAGCTAACATATTCTTTACAACAATACTACGCACTGTCCCCAATACGTGCGCCTGATTCGCAATTTTCGCTTGAATGGTTTGTTGCCACAGTTGTTTTTTCAAGGGAAGCGATGCCTCAATTTGCGCTGTAAAACGTTCGCTTTGAAGCGTATTTCCACTTAACGGGAGATGTAAACCCAATGGCATACGGTTGCTATCGCAAGTGATAAGAGCGCAATTATTTATCAACAAAGCCTCCATTAGACCGTGTGTAATAGTGATTTGCCCGTTATCCAACACAATAACGCCAATATCTTCAACAGGAATGGTTTTAACGCTGCCTGTCTTGAACGATTCGGGCAACAAATCATTTGTTTCAACTTCTGGATTTTTGATAACCAACTGCTTATTTTTCATACTGAGATAAGCCGGGTTGCCAAAATAGAGAGTCCGCTTGATCATGATTCTTTTACAAAAATGCCGTTTCTTTTTGTATCAACGCTTCTTCTGGTACAGGCGATAACGCCAGAGCGATGAGAATTGACAATCGACAAAGCCGTGTGCCCCTCAAGATCTTTACATTTTTTGTAAATATATTGTCTTCATCCAAACCATGAACAATATGGGTTGATATGGCCGGTTCTTTTTTACATATATCGTACAATAATTCCAGTGGTTCATTGCGCGAAAGTAAAACAATTCCCTTATTTGTTTTGACAGAATATTCTTCCACAATATGCAATAAAAGAGCTGTTGAACTGCCAAAATTGTATTCGTAATTAGATTTTAACTCTTTGTAAAATACCTCATTGACTTTTTGGTTCATAGGCACTCCTTCTTCACTATTTCTTCCATGATTTTTTTGTATTCTTCAATTTGTTTACTTTGCTCCAGTAATTCTTCCGCCATGAAAAAATTCAACATGCCATGGCCATTTCGACGGTTTTGCAGATTAGTAAATGAATCCAAATGTCTGCAACATTCGAGCCACATCTCACATAGAAAATCATTAATATTATCCATTGTCGCCCTATCGTCAACCCAAAGCGAGAGAAAATAAGGCAAATTATCCCGTCTCAGACTGGATTTTACTTTTACCAAAGTGACTGTACCGACACGTTTTCCTTCGTCATCTATCCCGAATGAGTTTGTAAACGAAGTTGATGTCCGCTTTTGAAAAAGTTTCATCGCGGAAAAGGTATTCGTTTTCTGTTTTTGGGTTTTGCTGCACTGTTTTTTAGTTTTAATTCTTTTATTTACTATACATTCTTACTGCGAATCCTATCCTGTTTACTATAATTTTTATTCCTGTTTGTTTTATCGTTGTTCCATCCCATGTTTTTTCAGACTTATTATTTGCACCCAACTCTGCCGTTTGTACAATCGGACTGGCAATATTATTCGGAACAAAAAAACATTGATTTCCAGTACACGACATCATCTTATATACTCTATCCGGACAAATATTCTCAATATTTGCAGGTGTTTCACTTTCGATCTCTTCCGGTATAGGTACATACACCAAATCATTTGGCGATAAGTGAAACAACAGAGCATCTCCTTTATCGTTATGTTCCGGAATTTCTTGCAACCCCTGTTTCAATCGTTCAATGACTACATTTAGGGGAATTGTCTCAAATGTTCGGTTATCGTTTTTGTCTGCATAAATTGCAAAAAAGAGGTTTGTGCCTTTGGCTGCTTCAACGTATTTACTCGGCTTGTTCCCTCTGAATCCCACTGGGAATTTATTCCCTATCGTCTCATACACACGTACTTTATGAACAGGTTGATGAAATTTTCCGTCGTTCAGTTGAAGAATATTTTGGTTCATTTCGTCTATCCCTTCGGGCGAAAACGCCAATTCGGGATCGTTGTTCTTGGCTTTCAAGTGATTCAAAAGAATTTTTTGTATGCCTGTATCCGTAACTGATTTTTTAATAACCTTTTCCGTAAAGGAAGTATCCAACGACTTTCTTACTGCGGCATTCTCAGTATCAAAATAGTAGACCTGCACTTTTGAAATGTCAATGTCATTGAACTTGTATTTTCTGTCTTTAAAGTAGTTGTTGAGTCTTTCAGGGTCGGCACTTCCACCATATTCGACGATGATAGTTTTTATGTGTGATTTTAATTCTTTGTAAACAATTGACTTCCAATCTTTTAATGCTTCACTTAATCTAATCGTTTTCACTTTTTGCAACGTTACTTTTGCAAAAACAGTTTCTTTGTGCAATTGTTTACGGATTGCCCAGTTTTCACTATTTTCCTGTAGTTTTAGTATCTTCTTCCCATCTTCGCAGACTTGGTATTTATTGGTAGTTTTATTTATAACCCGCAGGTTTTGTTTGAAGCTGACAATAATATTTTCCAGGGTAGCTTGTACGTCTTGTGTAAACG
Source organism: Dysgonamonadaceae bacterium (assembly GCA_031259075.1). Lineage (GTDB taxonomy): Bacteria > Bacteroidota > Bacteroidia > Bacteroidales > Azobacteroidaceae > Azobacteroides. Next base: position 6,756 of record JAIRLY010000302.1, read on the forward strand.
TACCCCATGGTTTATGGAATTCGCAAGCGACATTGATTTTCTCATGAACTTGTTGCCCATTTTTTATTCTTGTTACTTCGCGTTCTTCCATTCGACGCAAGTCTTTCATTAGACCGTAGCGGACATTGTCGTTTTTCGATTTGGCATGTTCGTTGTTTAAATATTGGATATGTTTACGTGTGGCACAGGCAATTACTAACGCGTCCAACGCATGGTGGCGATGGTCTATGCGCTTTTTATTAAACCCTTTTTGCAATTCCAACGGTACTCCCGTTTGGAAAATATTTTTCCCATTTTTATTTATCCATTGTCCGAACTGACTGCTTTTTGTCAGTTCATTCATTCGTTCGAATCGAGGCGATACAATTTTGTTCCAGACATCATTTAACCCCCAATCCTGCTTCAAGATTGCAGTAACTCCGCCTGTACACGGAATCACATTTGTGGAAATGGCTTCCCGTTCTCCTTCCTTCCTAACCACATTGGACAACAGACCTTTGACAATTTTACTAATGTGCCGACTATCATTTAATTGACGTTCGACGAAAGAGTCGGGGATATCTTCGAGAAGCAATTTCTTCATTTTCCCGCGAAGTTTTCCATAGTTATTCTTCACAAATGTTTCGTATGCCTCAACAGATAATATTTCAACTGGTCGTCCAAAATTGAGCGATACCTTTTCTCCATGGTGTTTCTTGATAAATTCGTATCCGAGTGCATTGTCTTTTAGCCTGTTGACTTCAGCTTCGCAAATAACTTTATTGCTCAACGAGTCATCAAAGTAACGGGATTGTGGGATAATATGCTCAACTTCATAAGCCAGAGTAAACAGTTTTCCCAATGGGATTATTTTCCCTGTATATGGCGAATGGTATTTTTGTTCTATCCAAAGTTTATAACGTATTAATTCCGACTGTGTTGGCTGACTCGATTGTGTAATTTTAACGATGTCGTCAGGAATTTCGGAAATAGAATTTAAAACGCCTTCTTCATACAGTTTCAACAGTTCCTGTTGCCCGGGCGAATTGGGACGTACATTTTCTACGTCTGCGTGATTCGTTAGCTCCATTAACAAAACTTTGATACGAAAATTGGTATTTTCGTTTTCCAATATTTTAGCCATCATTTTAGCGCGTTTATCGGCGGGATTTTTCATTTCTCTGCCTAATTCAATGTGGATTTCAGATAAATCCCCATATTTTTTCCAAATATCCCGGACAACCCGTAAAGTTTCCAATATAATCTGCTCAACTACGGGATTGCGTAACGAATGTTGTTTAAACCTGTTTAAATAGTCGTCGATGTCTTGCGGAGTTTTCCATTTAGCGGTATCATTTCCTTCCGAATGGCGACCGTAAACGGCGTAGCATGCCTGATAAGTGTTCAATCCCGAATATGGGTCTTCAACTTTGATGAAACTTTTCAAAATAGATTTCATTACATCATCGTCGGATATTTTTTCGATCTTCTTTTCATCATAATTGATGGCTTCTAACCGCTCGACGACAGACTGAATGCGTTCTTTTGCTTCTTCCGGAATAGCGTTTTCATCCCAATATTTTCCCCTGCGCATCAATGGCAACAATTTTTTGATTGCTTTAACTGAATATGAACCATATTTTTTTTCAAAAGGTGGAAACTTCGCAAATGTTTCGATAAAATCATCATTCAAATCGTTCCTGTCAGCAAACTTTTTCAAAGCCTTTTTAATTTCTTTCTTGTCGTTCACTGAATAAAGGATGTGCCACAAAGCAAGTTCTTTTTCTTTATCAAGAAATTGTTTGGGGATATTAAGTTTTCCTAATCGGCTCAATATTGAAGCATATATTTCATTGCAGGGGTATTCCTTGTCTTCCACATAGTTCCAGCGGTACGGCAAACGATCATCGGTACGGATTTGCTTTTTGATTTTGAAATAAGATTGCAACAATGTATTCTGTTTAATCTCCTTTCTTTCGTTTAGCCAGTCGAATAATTTCACTTTTTCCTCAGTCGTTGGAAGAAATTCGGCAGTAACATCTACATCAGCGCATAATTTTCCGTTAATTTCTTTTTCGCGTTCGTAAATTCGCAAATTATGAATGAATTGCCACAAGCGAAACTCCTGATATAACGGATGTGATTTGGCAATACATTTGACAGGCGATTTTTCCTTAGTCCCTGTTTCATTTTTGAAAATACGGTATTCATAAGGACAATTGCTAATCAATGATTTTTTACTTCGCAAAGGGCGTTGATAAAAAATAATATCATCTACAAATAAATGGACAAAATCTCTTTTACTTAACACAAGTTGATGCGCCTCGTTGTTTCCGTATAATTCTCGAACACAATCATTATACAAGTCTTCACCGAACAAATTCGGCTGCAATTCCACCTGCTTTTCAAGAATGGCGACAAGCTCTTCTTTGTAAAATTTGCGTTCAATTGTGCGCACTAATTTTCCGCGTATTTTCCGACTTGGATTTTGCAATAAAGCCTCATAAATATATGTTCCAACGGTTTTACGGGATTGTTCGATGTCTGCTTCTGTTTTCTTTTTCATTAGCGTCCAATCATCCTCGTTCGGGGCGCGAAATGAGCGTTTTTCAGTTCCTTCCTTATCGATTTTCACCGTACCATCGCTGTTCAAATCAGTAGTAACAATGAAATCCCGAGTTCTATTTTTCCAATCAAACAAAGGGATTCTGCTCGAACGCCTGTAAATCCATCCGTTTTCCAAATGGAGCGAATACCACGTTTCTCCCTTATTGTTAGGCTTTTCGTCAGCCACAACATCAACGATCTTCAATGAATGAAACTCTTCTAATTTGTTCGGCTTTTCTTTTTCTTCTTCGCCCCGCAGTTGGTAATACCCTCGCTTTTGATTGAAATTTAGAACTATCCATGCCAACTCTTCCTTTTCGATTTTCTGCGACAGGGCTTTTTTCCGCAAATAATATATTGTCCAGTCGTATGGGATTTTCTTATTATTTTCCAGCAATTGCGGCCAAGTTTCAACAAAATCAGCCAGCATTTCGTCGAAAGAATTTTGAAATAAAAATTCTAGTTTACCATCCGCTGTTTTTTTCCAGGGCAATTTTGGTTCGGTATCCTGTACAAATTTCCCCATACACTTTTCAAAATCAATGTATTGCTCATAGTGCTCGGGGAGAAAACCCAATCGATGCAACACACGATGCAGACGTTCGCGCCGTAACAAATGTCTTTCGCGCAGCCTTCTTGTCCCGCGGAATTCTGTTCTTATTCTCTCCGCAGTCTTAGAAGCCGAATTTCCCGCATCAAAATTTCCCAAAACATCCTGGCTCATTGGAATAATGCGGACGCCCGAACCTCTTATTCCTGCCAATTTTTCTTCCTCGCTTTTCGAAACAACGGCCCAACCGATGCTATTAGTACCTAGATCTAATCCTAAAATATTTTTCATTATTTCGTTCTCTTGAAAGCACAAAAATACAATTATTTTATAAGATAACAAAAAAATAAATTAAAAATTATATGCCTTAAAATTCAGAATAAACAATGCGAGTTTTTTTATGTGTAAAAAATCCATGGGTGCATCTATCTCCCAAATGCAAAGACAGATGGTCGATATTAAGTAAATTAATGGAAATCGTTGGACTTTTATATTCGCATGCAAGTTTGAAGATTCTAATGTGAAAGATTGGGATCTATTGCTATTCGACTATTTTTGTCCGTTCAATTTCTTCAAAAGTGTTAGGTAGCTCTATGAGTGAACGATCAATTTCTATTTTCTTTTTCATTCCACGTTGCCCCGTAATAATATAGTGTTTGGCAGTATCCATTGACATTTTTCTCAAAAAAGCCTCTTTGATCCGAGATAATTTTTCGTTGATAGACCCTTCCACCGGATTGCATATTCGTTCCACACTTTCA